>CAZPNH010000522.1:0-2508 GCA_964587635.1 uncultured Bordetella sp. | reverse complement strand
GATGCTCATCAAGGCCGCGACCCAGAGCACGGATGACCAGCTGCCCGTGGAGGCCTCGAGAACGCTCGCCAGCGGCACAAGCAGGGACGCCGTGCCTTTGGCGGTATAAAGCAGGCCGCTATTGGCCGCCGCAAACTTCGAACCGAAGGTATCGCCGCAAACCGCGGGGAAAATGGAAAATATTTCTCCCCAGCAGAGGAAAATCATCGGCGCGAAAATCATGAATCCTAGAGGATCATGCCCAAATTTCATCAATCCCAGCATCGCCACGCCTTCACCGATGAACACCACCACCATGGTGTTCTCCCGGCCTATTTTGTCCGATATCCAGCCTGTTAGAGGACGGGTAAAGCCGTTCGCAAGATTGTCGATCGCGATGGTGAGAGTCAGTAAAGTCATAGTGGCGCCAAAGATGAGCACCGGTATCGCCGCGACGTTATAGTCCTTGGCGATTGGGGCGACCTGCGCAGCAGCCATCAATCCGCCGGCGCCCACCAATACAAATGCAAGGTAAAGCAACCAGAACACGGGCGTCTTGGCCATCTCCAACGGCGTGAAATCGCGCTTGGTCTGTGGATTAGCCTTGTTGCCGACCGTCGCGAATGTTCCGGCGGCTGCCGGACGGATCAGGAACAGCGACAGCACCAGAACCACGCCGCCCTGAATCAGGCCGAATGTGAAGAACGCCTGCTGGTACCCGCCGCTTTGCACCATGCTGGAAATGGGAATAACCGTCAGCGCCGCGCCGGCACCGAATCCGGCGGCGGTCAAACCGGCGGCCAGGCCACGCCGGTCCGGGAACCACTTCAAGGCATTGCCTACGCAGGTCCCATAGACGCAACCCGCGCCAACACCACCAACCACCGCTGCCACGTACAGCGCCTCCAGGGACGTCGCCATGGAATCCAGAACCCAAGCGAGCCCCGCGAGAATTCCGCCCACCAGCACCACCGGACGGGGCCCGAACTTGTCCATCAGCCAGCCTTCTACCGGAACCAGCCAGGTTTCAGTCAGCACGAAGACGGAAAAGGCAACTTGGATCGCCGCCTTGGTCCAACCCATCTTGTCATGCATAGGATTGACGAACAGGGTCCAACCATATTGCAGGTTGGCGATCATTGCCATACAAATGATGCCTATGACCAACTGCGTCCACCGACTTTTCAGTCCGGTGTATTGGTTAGCGTCTAGTGCCAGAGATCCATTCACAGCGATATCCTCCGTGGAAAGCAAAGAACGACGATCACCCTATAAATCGGCATGGATGAGGTCATGCCTGTCAGATTGCGCTCTAGAAGCCTGTGCTGGCAATGCTGCAGCGCACATCGCGAGCGCCGCGAACGGCACCCCGAATGAATCCGATTCCATGGACCCTCCTCCACTGGAAGTTTGATTCTCGCGACACTACGGGAAACCAGACCTTGACTGCGGTCAAGAGTTAGGTCGGTTGGCCTTTTCGGGTGGTATATCGGCTCGCGGTCGCTTGGCCAGCCAATGGCCGAGCGCGATGACCAGAAGCGTGCCCGCCGCACCAGCAACGAGCTCGATGGAGAGATCGCCAAGATACGCCTTGTGCTCGATGCCCGGCACGCCCGGTCCTGCGAACCATTCCACGATCGCCGGATCCGCCACGAGCATTTCGCCGGCGACCCAGCCGATCAATCCCGCGCCGATGGTTATGATCACTGGATAGCGCTCCATCAGGGTCACCAGCAGCGTGGCGCCGAACACGACCAGCGGAATCGAGATCGCCAGGCCAATGATCAGCAACGTCAGGCTGCCGCCCGCGGCGGCGGCCACCGCGATCACGTTGTCCAGGCTCATCACCAGGTCGGCGATGAGTATCGTTTTAACCGCGGCGAGCAGATGATCGCTGGCGTCGATGTTCTCATCGCCGTCCCCGGGCACCAGCAGCTTGATGCCGATCCAGAACAGCAGCAGGCCGCCGGCGATCTTCAACCACGGCAGCGCGAGCAGCGCGACCGCGAAGATGGTGAGGACGATGCGCAGGACCACCGCCGCGCCGGCGCCGTAGAGGATCGCCTGTTTCTGCTGCCTGGGCGGCAGCGACCGCGCGGCCAGTGCGATGACCACCGCGTTGTCGCCCGACAGGACGATGTTCACGCCGATGATCTTCGCCAGCCCGAGCCAGAACACCTGGGTCGCGATCTCTTCCATGCACGCCCCTCCTCAAAGGGAGGATTTTAGAACAGCCCGACCACTTTCCCGTCGATGAGGTCGATTTTTTCCGCTGAAGGCACCTTGGGCAATCCCGGCATGGTCATGATGTCGCCGCAGACCATCACCACGAACTCGGCACCCGCGGCAAGGCGCACCTCGCGCACGTTGACCACGTGGTCGACGGGCGCGCCGCGCGTCGCCGCATTGGTGCTGAACGAGGACTGGGTCTTCGCCACGCACACCGGGTAGTGGCCGTAGCCGTCGTCCTGCAGCTTCTGGATCTGCGCCTTCACCTTGGCGTCGGCCGTGACGCTGCCCGCGCGGTAG
>CAZPNH010000521.1:0-2514 GCA_964587635.1 uncultured Bordetella sp. | reverse complement strand
TTTTCGATCACGGTTGCGCCCAGCGCGGCGGCGGCCACTGCCGCCGCGATTCCAAGCGTGTGGTCCGACAGGCCGACGGCCGTGCCGTAGCGGCCGCGCATCTCGGCGAGTACGTTCAGGCCCACCTGCTCGGGCGGGCAGGGATACGCCGACGAGCACTGGAGCACGGTGAGCTCGCAGGCCGGTTTTAGGATCGCCACGGCCCGGTCGAGCTCGCTCCAGTCACTCATGCCGGAAGAGAGCAGCGCGGGTTTGCGCGTCGCCGCGACGCGCTCGAGCAGCGGCACGTTCGTCACTTCGCCGGAAGGAATCTTGTACGCGCTGACCCCCACGTCCTCGAGCAGATCCACCGCCTCGATCGAGAACGGCGAGGAGAGGAAGACGACCTTCGCGGCCTGCGCCTGGCGCGCGAGCTTCTTCCATTGCTCCGCCGTGAAACCGGTGCGCTTGAAATAGGCGATGCGCGGCTCGTCGCTGAAGTACCCGGGCGACGGCGCATCCGCAAGCGACTCGGCTTCCGCGAGATGGGTCTGGAACTTCACCGCGTCGGCGCCGGCTTCGGCCGCGGCGTCGATGAGGCGCAGCGCGTTGCCGAGGGAGCCGTCGTGGACCGAGCCGATCTCCGCGATGATGCGGTTCATGCGCGAATATTAGCGGATCGCGGCATCCTCTGAGGAACGCAGCGCCGCTGGATCGAGGAATTCGTCGTCCTCCGAGGCAAGGAAGTCGGCCATCGCCCCGATCTGCGGATGGCCGAAGAGCGCCGGCGCCGAGGGCGCTAGGAGCTCGACATTGCGGTAGGTCCGGTCCTTCGGGTCGCCGGCGTAGGTATCCCGGCAGACCGCACCGTAGCGCGCCGGCCGCGTCCGGAACACGTGGTAGGCGTAGAGCATCCCGAGCCGCACGCGCTCCTCGGCCAGGCGGGGAATGCGCTCGATGCTCCGCAGCTTCGCGACATACTCGGACGTGCTTGCAGAGTCCTCCGTAAAGCCCTTTCCGGAGTAGCGGCCCGTTCCGGCAGTAAGCACCGGAATACCGAAGCAAGGCAGTTCCAGGCCCACGGTCCCGCGAACCGTGACGCCCCAGTCCGTTATGCCGAAGAACGCGAACGGGCTTACTTCCTCCTCGGGACGCACCACCTTGAGGAAGGACGGGACCGAGCCGAACGCATTGCGCAGGGCGACGAGTTCCCCGTACTCCCCGGCGTAGCCGAGGCGCCGGTTGCGCTGTACGTTCGCCGGATGGATCTTCAGCACCCAATTCACGTTCTGGTTTTCCGCTGCGGCGCGGACGGTTTCGACCAGCCACTGCTCGTACCCGCCGCGGAAAAGATCGTTTCCGTAGAACAGATTGGCATCGCTGAGGATGTGGGAATAGATGATCGCGGTCCGGCGCTGCGGATCCAGGCCGAGCCGGCGCTGCAGGACATCACGCTCCGGAAACTCCGTGGCCGAGGCGATGCTCTTGTAGCGGAACCAGTTCCCGCTGCGGTAGCCGCGCTCGAACTCCCGCATGACCTCCTCGGCATAGGCATCGCGCCAGGGGACGCTGCGCAGCCTCTGCCAATTGCGATCCGAAATCGAAAAGGGATGGTCGCGATAGTTGTCGCGCCGGTAGCGCTTGAGCATGATCGAATCCGGCTCGTGGCAACCCACCCACTGGACATAGTCCGTTTCGCGCCGCAGAGCGGCATGGAAGGTCTCGCAGGTCCCGACAAAGCCTTTCTCGATCCCGAGCGCCAGCGTCGGGCGAATCTTGTCGTAAAGGCGCCCGGCTGCGTCGAACAGCAGCAGGCTCCTGCGGAGCAGTCGCCCGAGCCGGTCGACGCTCGCCTCGTCCGCCTGCACCATTCCGTCGGGCCGCATGGCGGACAAGGTCGCGAGCGCATGCAGCGCCAGCGGCGCGCCGTGGTGGACCAGCGCCTTGAAGTCCGCGAGGCTCGATCGCGCGACGGCGCACGCGCCCGCGACCTGCTCGGCCACGCTGCGCTCCGGTCCGAGCGAAACGAAGTCTTCCAGGCAATGCACCTCGCAGCCGAGCAGCCGCCCGTGATAGGCGCGCGCGAACGGCTCGGTGCCAGGGGTCGCGACGACGCTCACTTTCCACCCCCGCTCCTGCATTGCGCGCGCGAGCAGGCCCTCGAGCTTGAGCGAATAAGGCAAGGACTGGTAGCTGAGCAGGAGGACATGACCCGCCGCCGGCGCAGCGGCGTGCGCCGGTCCGTAAAAGGCGGCAAGCCGCTCGACGTCGGCCAGCTCTTCCGGTCCCGGGCGCTGCCTCGCGCCGAGCCCGGCGAGATACGAGCGGGGCCCGAGCCGGAAGCCCGCCGCGGCGCGGCGCAGCGCCTTCACGCGAGCGTCTCCGTCCAGTCGAGCCAGGCGTCCAGGTTCACGAGCTGCCAGATGAACATCATGTGATTCTCTAGGTTCTCGCCCGAGCGCACGATGGCCTCGTGCTCGTCGAGGATCCGCTCGACCGCCGCTACGTCGTACAGGCCGCGCTCGCGGAAGCGGC
>CAZPNH010000520.1:0-2516 GCA_964587635.1 uncultured Bordetella sp. | reverse complement strand
TCCGTTCGGTCGCGTTCACAGGGACATCCTCCCGGCGCGCAGGACCACCGGTACGTCGATCATCTTGCCGTTGATGGCGAAGGAGGCGCGGCCGGCCGCCTCGGCCCTGGCGTTCTCCTCGATGACGCGGCGCGCATAAGCCGCCTCTTCCAGCGAGGGCGAATATTCGCGGTTGACGATCGGCACCTGGCCGGGATGGATGCAGCCCGCGCCCATGAAGCCGAACTGGCGGGAGCGCCGCACCATGCGCCCGAAGGCCTCCCAGTCGCCGAAGGCCGCCACGCTGGCGATGAAGCCGAGCGGCATCAGTCCGCCCGAGCGCGCGGCGAATATCATCTGCTGCTTGGGCATGAGCAGCGTCTCCTCGGTGGGCTCCATGCCGTTCTCCAGCGCGAAGTCCTCGCCGCCGATGTTCATCGCCGCGAGGCGCGCGCTCGATTGCGCGATCGCGGGCATCTGGAAGAAGGCGGCCGGGGTTTCGATCATCGCGATCAGCCGGGTGTGGCCGGCGCGCAGTCCGCGTTTGGCTTCCAGGCCGGAAATATAGTCGTCGATGCGCCTCACATGGTCGGCGCTTTGCGTCTTGGTGACCGCGATGCCGTCGACTTCCGCACAGATGGATTCGTCGAGATCCTTTACGGTGATTTCGTAAGGGCTGTTGATGCGCACCACGACGTCGCCGCCGCCGCGCCGCACGCGCCTGGCCGCGGCCGGCACCAGCTTGCGCGCCGCGTCCTTCTCCGAGGCCGGCACGCTGTCCTCGAGATCCAGCTGGAGGCAGTCGGCGCCGCGCGTGTGCGCCTTGTCGACGTACTTTTCGACGTTGACCGGCACGTACATGAGCGAACGCCAAACGGGAAGATCAGGCTTCATCGGCAATCACGCCTTTCTGTTTTAGGCTTTTTATCTGCGGATCCTTCAGACCGAGGGATTTCAGGATTTCCCTGTTGTGCTGGCCCAGCTTCGGCGCGGGCGCGCGGATCGAGCCCGGCGTGCCCGCCAGCCGCGGCACCACATGATGCATGGGGAACTGCTCCATGTCGGCATCGGGATAGTCGGCCAGCAGCTCGCGCTCGAGGATGTGCGGGTCCTCGACGATCTGCGACACGTCGTAGATCGGACCGATGGTGACTTCGGCTTCTTCGAAAAACGCGACGTTCTCGGCCTGCGTGCGCTGCGCGACGAAGCCGCCGATGATGGCATCCAGTTCCTCGGCGCGCTTCACGCGCTCGGCATTGGTCTGGTAGCGCGGATCGCTCACCAGGTCCTCCCGGCCGATGGCGCGGAAGGTGCGCTCCGCCATTTTCTGGGTGGACGCAGACAGCCCGACGTACCTGCCGTCCTTGCATCGGTAGGCATTGCGCGGCGCGGTGTTGGTCGAGCGGCTGCCGGTGCGCGGCTTCAGCTTGCCGGTAAGCCGGTAGTTGGCGGCCTGCGGACCGATGAGGTGAAACAGCGGATCCAGCAGCGGGAGATCGATCACCTGCCCGCGGCCGCCTTTCTTTTCGGCCTCGCGCAGCGCGATCATCGCCGCGGCAGAGCCGTAGAGGCCCGCGATGCCGTCGGCCAGGTACATCGGCGGCAGCACCGGCTCCCGGTCGGCGAAGCCGTTGATCGCCGCGAACCCCGACATGCCCTCGATCAGCGTGCCGAATCCGGGGCGCCGCCGGTAGGGCCCGTCCTGGCCCCAGCCCGAGATGCGCACGATGACCAGCTTCGGGTTTGCCTTGAGCAATTTTCCCGGGCCGAGCTGCATCGCCTCAAGCGTGCCGGGGCGGAAGCTCTCGATGAACATCGCCGCGGAGGGCACGAGCTTCAGCAGCAGCTCGCGCGCCTCGGCCTTGCGCAGTTCCAGGCACAGGCTTTTCTTGCTGCGCGCGAATATTTTCCAGTGCGTCGATACGCCGGCCGTCTGCCAGGCGCGCAGCGTGTCGCCCGCCGGCGGCTCGACCTTGATCACCTCGGCGCCGAAATCGCCGAGCACCTGCGTGAGGAGGTTGCCCGCGAACAGGCGCGACAGATCCAGCACGCGCACGCCGTCCAGCGCGCCTTTCGCCTTGGGGGTGTAGTCCCGTTTTTTCAGCATGCGCTATTCCGGCTGGATGCCGGCGCCCCTGGCCACTTTTTTCCAGCGCTCGATGTCGCCGCGGATGACGCCGCCAAACGCCTCCGGCGATAGGGGCGCGGGTTCCGCGCCCTCATTCAGCAGGAAGCCCTTCATCTCATCGGTGGCCAGCGCCTTGTTGATCTCTGTATTCAGCCTGGCAATGACGTCCTTCGGCGTACCGGCCGTCGTCAGCACGCCCCACCACAGCTCGACCTCGTAGCCCTTCGCGCCGGCAGCCGCGAGCGGCGGCAGGCCCGGCGCGACCGGCGAGGATTTGAGCGTGGTCACGCCCAGGCCGTTCACCTTCCCGCTTTTGACCTGCTGCAGCATGGAGGGCGCGCTCGCGATCAGGACGTCGACGTGGCCCGCCATGAGGTCGGTCACCGCGGGACCCATGCCCTTGTAGGGA
>CAZPNH010000519.1:0-2519 GCA_964587635.1 uncultured Bordetella sp. | reverse complement strand
CCCAGTCGATCGGGCCCTCGAGCCCGCCGTAGCACAGCAGGTACGCGATTCCGCTCGACACGCTATCGACTGCGGATTCGATCAATCTGATTTCAAGCGTCAACGACCAGTTGAATGCATATAAGCTGGGCTACCGGGAAGCGGTGGCCGCGATCCGGGCGGACTTCCCGGCGGTGTGCGACGCCGGAATGCATTCGGCAGACGAGATCCTCAAGGAGCGCAAGTGACATGACCGGCAGACTTTCCACGGCGGTATCCGTATTTGCGGGAGTCGCGTCGTTGCTCGGCGCTGCGGCGGCCCTGGCGCAGCAGCAGCCGGAATTCGACTTCGGCAGGAGGGAATATGTGCTGAGCTGCGCGGTCTGCCACGGGGTCGGGGGCAAAGGCGATGGCATCTACCGGGAATTGCTCAAGGGCAGCCCCGCCGATCTCACGATCCTCGCGAAACAGAACCGGGATGTGTTTCCGTATCAGAAAGTCTTCGAAATCATCGACGGGCGGCAGGAAGTGAAGGCGCATGGCCCGCGCGACATGCCGATCTGGGGCGCCATCTACCGGAAGGAGGGCAATGGCGACATTCTCGTCGCCCCTCTATACGGGATGAACGTTCCATACGATCCGGAGATCTACGTGCGGGTCCGCATCACCGCGCTGATCGATTACCTGCACCGGCTGCAGGTGAAGTGAAACGTTACCGGTTCGCGCTGCTCGCGGGCGGCGTTGCCGGCAGTCTCGACCGCAACCACGCTCGCCCCAGCGCGGCCTGCGCCAGGACGGCAAGCGCGCCGTTGATAAGCAAGGCGTCGCGTACGCCGAGCATGGCCACCGAGACGCCCGTCAGCAGGCTGCCGAGCGATACGCCGCTGCGCATGGCAAGCATGTACAGGCTCACCGTCTGGCCGCGCATGCCGGCAGGCGACGTTGCCTGCAGGAAGCTGTTGGCGGAGATGTTGCTCACGGCCATCGCCGTGCCGGCCAGCACGAACACAACCGGCAGCGCCCAGGTCCAGGGATCGAGGGCGGCGAGCACGAGCGAGGCGCCGTAGCAGGCGGCGAACCACGCGCTGAGCGGCCGCCGGTCCCGCGCGGGATCGACGAACAGCAGTCCGACTGCGCCGACCAGCCCGCCGATGCCCAGAGCGGAGATGGTCAGGCTGAAGTGGCTGACGTCCTCATGGAAGGCGTCCCTGATCAGGACCGGGCAGAACGTGATCAACGGCGCGCACAGCATATTCGTCGCTAGCACGCTGAGCAGGGCGCCGCGCAGGGCCGGTTCGCGCCAGATGCCGCGCACGCCGTCGAACAGGTGCCGGTAGTCGAAGCGGGGCGCGTCGTCGCCGGGCCTGGTTTTCCCATGCGGCAGGATCCAGATGGCGACCAGGATGAACGGTACATACGATGCCGCGCTGAGCGCGAAGCAGGCGATGGCGCCGGCGGTCGCCAGGAGTACGCCCGCGATCGCGGGGCCGGCGATACGCGACAAATTGAATTGCGTGGAGTTGAGCGCGATCCCCGCCGCGATCTGCTTCCGCTCGACGATGGAGGGAACGATGGACTGGAACGAAGGCATCGATAGGGCGTCCGTGATGCCGACGATCAGGGACAGCAGGATGATCATCCACGGCTGCACCGCATTCGCCAGCAGCAGCACGACGATCAGCACTGGACAGAAGAACTGGATCGACTGGAAGAACGCGATCACCCGGCCGCGGTCGGCGCGGTCTGCGAGCACGCCGCCCACCAGCAGCAGCGCCACGGCCGGTGCGCCCATGGCGAACGAATCGAGTCCCAGCAGGAACGACGACGCCCCCAGGTTGAGCAGCAGCCACGGCTGGGCGACCTGCTGCGCCCAGGTGCCGATGTTGGAGAGGAAACTCGCGAACCAGAAGGTGCCGAAACGCCGCGTCGCCAGCAGGCGGATCGAGTCGCCAAAGGCGGTTTGCCGCATGCCCCTAGGCTACCAAGCCTTGCCCAGCAGTAGAGGGCATCGGCGTGTCGCCAATGCACCGGATCCTTTACTTTCTGCCGGATCTTGTCGCGTCGTACATCTGCCAAAACGCGAGAACCACCACGAGGGCGCCGACGACCATGGCATTGACGGCCGCTCCCCGTACTGCCTCGAAGCCGAGCGAGTAGGGGGCAAGAAGCAGCCAGGCCCCGAGCAGGATATTGAAGATTTCCTGGCCTTGATCGACCAGCCGGCAGGCCGATATGAGGTTGAATATGACCAGCACCGCGCCCAGCCCGCAGGCATTCTCTACGGCAGTCTCATGCAGGGTGTACTCCAGTTGCCACGGCGAAACGGCGAGCCAGATGCCCAGCGCGACGTTCGTCCAGTCCTGCCAGCGGAGCATGACGGGTGCAGTCTCGGGCGTATTTTGATCGCCGTCAATATGCCGCTCGTCCCATCGCCGATGTAGGAATCTTCCGAACCGGGCCTTCGGTTTGACGCAGGTCAAACTGCCGGGAATCTCTTTCAATAGCATGGCCTTGTTGCCACCGGGGGCCATGCCATGCAG
>CAZPNH010000518.1:0-2520 GCA_964587635.1 uncultured Bordetella sp. | reverse complement strand
AGTCGCTGTAATCGCCGATCGCCACCGGCAAAAACAGCTCCGCCTTTTTCATCGGTACCAGGTATCTGGAGAATTTCTTGCGGTTGCGCGGATCCGACAGCACGTCCGACAGCAGCTTGCGCAGCGCTTTCCAGGTGGGGCGTCCCGCCGCGGCGAGGATGTTGAGCGTCGGCCCGGTATTCAGGCCCACCGCGTTCAGGTCGAGGATCTGGTCGCCGATCGCCACGCCGCCGCGCGGGCGTTCCTTGCCGCCCTTTTTCCGGAAGACGCCGAAGGGCAGGTTCTGGATCGGGAAATCGGAGGCTGGATCGTTCGCACTTTCAACCCAGCTGCGCAGCTTCGGATCGTGCGTGGCGTTCATTTGAAATGCTTCTTGAAGCCGCCCCAGGCGGCGTCATAGCCCTTCTGCAGCTGCGGCGCGCCCAGCGCGAACTTGGTCGGGCGGAAGACGTACTTCGACTCCCACATGAAGGCGAGCGAGTTCTCCAGCTTGTGCGGCTTGAGTTCGGCGGCGCTGCCCTTCTCGAAAGTCGGGACGTCCGGGCCATGGCCCTGCAGGCAATTGTGGATCGACACGCCGCCCGGCAGGAAACCCTCCGCTTTGGATTCGTAGGCGCCGTGCACCAGGCCCATGAGCTCGCTCATCACGTTGCGGTGGAACCAGGGCGGGCGGAACGTGTGCTCGGCAACCTGCCAGCGCGGCGGGAAAATCACGAAATCCACGTTGGCGACGCCGGGTTGGCCCGAGGGCGAGGTGAGCACGGTGAAGATCGACGGATCGGGATGATCGAAACTCACCGTGTTGATCACCATGAAGCGCGCCAGGTCGTATTTGTAGGGCGCGTTGTTGCCGTGCCAGGCGACCACGTCCAGCGGCGAATGGCGGTACTCGGAAGCCCACAGGTTGCCGAGGAATTTCGCCACTACCTCGCACTTGCCGCCCTTGTCCTCGAATGCCGCGACCGGCGCGAGAAAGTCGCGCTTCTGCGCCAGGCCCTGCGCGCCGATCGGCCCGAGTTCCGGCAGGCGGAAGGGCGCGCCGTAGTTCTCGCAGACGTAGCCGCGCGAAGGACCGTCGGGCAGCCCCACCTTGAATTTCATGCCGCGCGGCATGACCGCGATTTCTCCGGGCTTGACCGCCATTTTTCCGAGTTCAGAAAAAATCGACAGTGCGCCCTGTTGCGGCACGATCATCATCTCGCCGTCCGCGTTATGGAAGTAGCGGTCGGTCATGGAGCGGTTGGCGCAGTAGACGTGCACGCCCAGTCCCGCGTGCGCCTCCGGATTGCCCGAGCCCGCCATGGTAGCGAGGCCGTCGATGAAGTCGGCCGGCTTCGAGGGAACCGGCAGCGGGTTCCAGCGCAGCCGGTTGGGCGGCGTCTTCACTTCATCGAACGGACCCGAGCGCAGCAATCCATTCGCGATCGGTTTATAGGGCGCGTGCATCGCCGACGGACGCAGCTTGTACAGCCAGCTGCTGAGGTTCTCGGCGCGCGGCGCGGTGAACGCGGTGCCGGAGATGACTTCGGTATAGAGGCCGCGCGGCGCGCGTTGCGGCGCGTTCTGTCCGACCGGCAGCGCACCCCTGGCCGCTTCGCTGGAAAAGGTGTTGCCGAAACCGGCCTGGTAGGAGAGTTTTTCGCGTTTCATGGTCGAGGCACCTTATTCGACGGTGATTTTCCCTTCGCTGATGACTTTCGCCCACTTCAGGTTCTCGCTTCTGAAGTACGCGCTGGCGTCCTCTGGGGAACTCTGCAGCGGATCGATGCCGGCGTCGACAAGCTTCTGGTGGAGTTCCGGCACGCTGATGGCCTTGCGGAATTCGGCATTGAGCCGGGCGACGATGTCTTTCGGCGTGCCGGCGGGCACCGCGAGCGCCTGCCAGGCCCAGGCCTCGAAGCCCGGCACGCCGGATTCGGCGACGGTGGGCAGGTCGGGCAGCGCGGAGATACGTTTGTCGCTCGCGACGGCGAGCGCCCTGATTTTGCCGGACTTGATCTGCGGCGCGCCCGCCGCGAGGTCAAGGAACATCAGAGGGATCTGGCCGCCGAGCAGGTCCTGGATTGCAGGCCCGGACCCCTTATAGGGAACGTGGGTGAACTGCGTGCCGGTGCGCTGCTTGAACATTTCCATCGCGAGGTGGTGCGGGCTGCCGGGCCCCGGCGAGGCGTAATCGATCGTGCCCGGCGCCTTTTTCGCCTCGTCGACGAGTTCCTTCACCGAGGTGGCTTTCAGCTTCGAGGGATTGACCACCAGCAGCAGCGCGAAACGCCCGGTCAGCGTGACCGGCGCGAGATCCTTCATCGGATCGTAGGGCAGCTTCTTGTAGAGCGAGGGGTTGACCGCGAAGGTCGCGGTGTCGCCTAGCAGCAGGGTATAGCCGTCGGGCGGCGATTTTGCCGCCGCTTCTGCGCCGATGATGGTGGCGGCGCCGGGGCGGTTCTCGACGATGATCTGCTGGCCCAGCTGCTGGGACAATTGCACGCCGACCGCGCGCGCGAAGAAATCGGTGCCCCCGCC
>CAZPNH010000517.1:0-2523 GCA_964587635.1 uncultured Bordetella sp. | reverse complement strand
GTCGCGGTATTCCATTTTCGCCTTGAAGACCTCGGGCGGCACTGGAAACAGCGGCGCCATAATGAATTCGCGCAGCACGCGATGCAGCGTCATCCCGCCGCCCAGGTGGCCCGCCCACAGCCGGAAGCTGTTCTGCGCCTGGAAGAACGGCTTGAAGAAGGGCAGCCCGCAGACGTGGTCGAAATGGGTGTGGGTGAAGAAGATGTCCGTGTCGAGGGGAGCCTCGGCGACCAGAAGATTGCCGAGAAAGCGCAGGCCGGTGCCGGCGTCGAGCAGGATCAGGCGCTTACCGCAGCGCACCTCGATCGAGGATGTATTGCCGCCGTAACGGGCCGTCGCCGGTCCGGGCGTGGCGATGCTGCCGCGTACGCCCCAGAACCGGACCTGAAAGTCGACCCCAGCGGTTTTCCCCTCGGTCACGGCCGATACTGTGGCACGAACCCGAGCGGCTTGCACTATGATTCCGCCCGTGGAACGGTCCCTGTTCGGTTTCATCATCCGCTACAGCAAGCGCGAACAGCTGCTGATCGTTCCGCTGGTCGGCGCCTCGATGCTGATCTATTACTCGATGCTCGACCTGCCCAAGGCGATCATCAACGAGGCTATCCAGGGCAAGCGCTTCCCGGTGCCCGAGGCCACGGTGGCGTTCATGAAGGTGCACTTCAAGCTGCCGCACTTCCTCGGCGGCGAGTCGATCCACCTGTTCGACGGTTTTCCGCTGCACCAGCTGCCGTACCTGTTCGCGCTGACGTTCGCCTTCCTGACGCTGATCATCGTCAACGGCGGCCTCAAGTTCCAGATCAACACCATGAAGGGCTGGCTGGGCGAGCGCATGCTGCGGCGCCTGCGCTACGCGCTGTTCGACCGCATCCTGCGCTTCCCGCTGGCGCGCTTCCGCCGCACCAAGTCGGCCGAGCTCGCCACCATGATCAAGGACGAGGTCGAGCCGCTCGGGGGTTTCGTGGGAGAGTCGCTGATCACGCCGCTGTCCCTGGCCGGCGAAGCGCTCACGGCGCTGTTCTTCATCCTCTTCCAGCACCTTTACCTCGGCATGGTGGCGCTGGGCGTGGTGGTCGCGCAGGCGGTGATCATCCCGAAAATGCGCCGCCAGCTGCTGGTGCTCGCCAAGCAGCGCCAGCTGGGCGCGCGCCAGCTGGCCGGCAGGATCGCCGAGGTGGCCGACGGCATGGTCGAAGTGCACGCGCACGACACCTCGAATTACGAGCGGGCGGAAGTTTCCAACCGGCTGGGCAAGATCTTCAGCATCCGCTTCGAGTTCTACCAGCGCAAGTTCATGATCAAGTTCCTCAACAACATCCTGTCCCAGGTCGCGCCGTTCCTGTTCTACCTGGTTGGCGGCTACCTGGTGATCGCGGGCAGCCTGGACATCGGCACGCTGGTGGCGGTGATCGCGGCCTACAAGGACCTGCCCAGCCCGATCAAGGAGCTGATCGACTGGGACCAGCAGCGCCTCGACGTGCAGATCAAGTACACCCAGGTGGTGGAGCAGTTCACGGTGGAGGACATGACGCCCCCCGAGCAGCAGGCGGCGATCAAGGATCCGCCGCTGCCGCAGGCGGGCGCGGTGCGCGTGTCCAACCTCACGCTGGCGGGAGAGGCGGGATCGAAGCTGATCGACGGCGTTACCTTCGAGGTCGGCCTCGACCAGCACGTCGCGATCCTGGGCTCGCACGCCGCCGGCGTGGGCGAGCTGACGCAGATGCTCGCGCGGGTGGTCACGCCGAGCAGCGGCCGGGTCGAAGTCGGCGGCATCGACATGACCAAGGCGCCGGAGGCGGTGACCGGCCGCGCGATGGCCTACGTCGGCCCGGCGGCCTACCTGTTTCCGACGACCGTGCGCGAAAACCTGCTGTACGGGCTCAAGCACTATCCGCTGCGCGAGCCGGCTTACGAAGACAAGGAGCGTGAAGAGCACGAATTCCAGATGACGGAGGCCAGGCGCACCGACAGCACCCTGCTCGATTACAACGCCGACTGGACCGATTACCGGGCGGCGGGCGCGTCCGGTCCGGAAGAAATGGAAGCGCGCATCGTCGAGATCCTGAAGACGGTCGAACTGGAGGAAACCATTTTCGAGCTCGGGCTGAGAAGCGCGGTGGAAGCTTCGCAGCACCGCGGCCTGGCGGAAAACGTGCTGCGCGCCCGGGAGGCGATACGGGCGCGGCTCGCCGCGCCGGGCATGCAGGGCCTTGTCGAGCAGTTCGACGCCGGGCGCTACAACCGCAATGCGACGCTCGCGGAAAACCTGCTGTTCGGCACGCCCATCGGCAAAAAGACCTTCGACATCGACAACCTCGCGGGCAACGAATATGTGCGCGTCGTGCTGCGCGAGACGGGGCTTACCGACGACCTGCTCAAGACGGGGCACAAGCTGGCCGAGACCATGGTCGAGCTGTTCAGCGGCCTGCCGCCGGGGCACGAATTCTTCGAGCGCTTCAGTTTCATCCGCCAGGACGACCTGCCCGAAGTGAAGGCGGTGCTAGGGCGCGTGGCCGACGCCGG
>CAZPNH010000516.1:0-2524 GCA_964587635.1 uncultured Bordetella sp. | reverse complement strand
ACCACGAAGCCGGTGGCGATGGTGAGCGCCATCAGCGTCAGGTTGTTGATGCTGAAGCCGGCGAGATACATGATGCCGAAAGTGCCCACCAGCGACAGCGGCACGGCGACGCTGGGAATGGCGGTCGCCGCGGCGTTGCGCAGGAACAGGAAGATCACCATCACCACCAGCGCAATGGCGATGGCGAGCTCGATTTTCACGTCGCGCACCGAGGCGCGGATGGTGTTGGTGCGGTCCGAGAGCAGGGTCAGCTCCGCCGCGCCGGGCAAGGACGCGCGCAGCTGCGGCAGCAGCTTCTGGATGCGGTCCACGACCTCGATCACGTTCGAGCCGGGCTGGCGCTGGATGTTGACCAGCACCGCGGCGGACTGGTTCGCCCAGGCCGCGAGGCGCACGTTCTCCGCGTCGTCCACCGCGACCGCCACGTCGATGAGGCGGATCGGCCGGCCCGCCTTGTAGGCGATGATCAGGTTGCGGTACTCATCGGCGGACTTGAGCTGGTCGTTGGCGTCGATGGTGGAGGCGCGCGCCGGACCGTCGAAGCTGCCCTTCGCCTGGTTGACATTGGCGGCGCCGATGGCGACGCGCAAATCATCGAGCGACAGGCCATAGGCGGCCAGCGCCTTCGGGTTGGCCTGGATGCGCACCGCGGGCCGCTGGCCGCCGGCGATCGCCACCAGGCCGACGCCGGGCAGCTGCGAAATCTTCTGCGCCACGCGCGTGTCGACGAGGTTCTGCAGCTTCGGCAGCGGCAGGGTCTTCGACATCACCGCGAGCGTGAGGATGGGCGCGTCCGCCGGGTTCACCTTGTTGTAGATCGGCGGCACCGGCAGGTCGGAGGGCAGGAAGGAGCCCGAGGCGTTGATCGCCGCCTGCACTTCCTGCTCGGCGATGTCGAGGCTCAGCTCGAGCGAGAACTGCAGCGTGATCACCGACGCGCCGCCGGAGCTGGTCGAGGACATCTGGTTGAGCCCGGGCATCTGGCCGAACTGGCGCTCGAGCGGCGCGGTGACCGACGAGGTCATCACGTCTGGGCTCGCGCCGGGGTACAGCGTCACCACCTGGATGGTCGGGTAATCCACCTCCGGCAGCGCCGAGATGGGGAGCAGGCGGTACGCGACGATCCCCGACAGCAGGATGGCGAGCATGAACAGCGATGTCGCCACCGGCCGGAGGATGAACGGGCGTGAGGGATTCACGTCAGGGTTTCTACTGTGCTTTCTTGCCGCGCAACTCCCTCATGCGCTGCTTGCGCTCCTCTTCGGGAAGCTTTTTTATTTCTTCGCCGAATTCGCCTTTGTCGATGCGGGCATTCAAATCCGCCCAGCGCTTCTGGCGTTCCTCGGGAGACAGCGAAGCAAAGCCGCCGCCTTCCGCCGGCGCGCTGCTGGCGCCGGCATCCGCCTTGCCGCCGGCGTCGGCCTTGGCGGCGCCGCGCCGGCCCTTGCGCGGGCCGTCCTTCGGCGGCGAGGTGTCGCGCACCACCATCTCCACCACCGAGCCTTCGCGCAGCTTGTCGGCGCCGTCCACCACCACCAGCATGCCGGGCTTGACGCCGTCCTCGATGGCGACGGTCTCGCCCTGCGTGGGCCCGAGCTTCACCTTGCGCACGCTGACCGCCTTGGTCTCCGGATCCACCGCGTAGACGAAGGTGCCGGGCGTGCCGCGCTGCACGGCGGCGGCCGGCACCACGGTCGCGCCCACTTTCGTGTCCACCAGCATGCGCACGTTGACGAACTGGCTCGGGAACAGCGCGAGGTCGTCGTTGGTGAACTGCGCCTTGAGCTTGACGGTGCCGGTCGTGGGGTCGATCTGGTTGTCCACGGTGAGCAGCGCGCCGGTGGCGAGCTGCGTCTTGCCGGAGCGGTCGAAGGCGGTGACCGGCAGCTTGTCGCCCGCCTGCAGTTTCTTCATCACCGGCGGCAGGCTGTCCTCGGGAATGGTGAAAATCACCGTGATCGGCTGCAGCTGCGTGATCACCACCAGCCCGTTGGCGTCGCCCGCGTGCACGATGTTGCCGAGGTCCACCTGGCGCAGGCCGAGGCGCCCGCCCACCGGCGCGGTGATGCGGCTGTAGGTGAGCTGCAGGCGGGCGGTATCGGCGGCCGCCTTGTCCATCTGCACGGTCGCTTCGGTCTGGCGCACCAGCGATTCCTGCGTGTCGAGCTGCTGCTTGGCGACCGAATCCTGCTGGAACAGGGTCTTGTAGCGCTCGAGGTCCAGCTGCGCGTTCTTCAGCAGCGCCACGTCGCGCGCATGCTGCGCCTCCGCCTGCGCGAGCGCCGCCGCGTAGGGACGGGGATCGAGCTCGGCGAGCAGCTCTCCCGAGCGCACGATCTGGCCTTCGCGGAACAGGATCTTCACGAGTTCGCCGTCGACGCGGCTGTGCACGGTGACCGTGGCGATCGGCGTCACCGAGCCGAGGCCGTCGAGCAGCACGGGCACGTCGGCCGTGGTGGCCGCGGCCGCGACCACGGGCACGTTGCCGCCCTTGCCGGGACCGCCCTTGCCGGATTTGGCCGCC
>CAZPNH010000515.1:0-2525 GCA_964587635.1 uncultured Bordetella sp. | reverse complement strand
CAAGTACCCGCTGTACTTCGACGCGCTGTACTGCAACCTGGTGGCGGCCGGCGAAGCCGCCGGTATTCTGGAAGCGCTGCTCGACCGGCTGGCGATCTACAAGGAAAAGACGCTCGCCATCAAATCGAAGATCAAGTCCGCGCTGTTCTACCCGGTATCGATCATCGTGGTCGCGATCGTGATCACCGCGGTGATCATGATTTTCGTGATCCCGGCTTTCAAGAGCGTGTTCTCGAGCTTCGGCGCCGATCTGCCGACGCCGACCCTGGTCGTGATGGCCATATCCGACTGGACCGTCGCCAACTGGTACATCATCTTCCCGGCGATGGGCGGCGCGGTGTACGGCTTCCTCGAAGCCTGGAAACGCTCGCTGGCGGTACAGATCTTCATGGACCGCATCAGCCTGAAAGCGCCGATCTTCGGCTCCCTGCTGAGAAAGGCGGCGATCGCGCGCTGGACGCGCACGCTTTCGACGATGTTCGCCGCCGGCGTCCCACTGGTGGAAGCGCTCGATTCGGTGGGCGGCGCCTCGGGCAACTATGTGTACCTGCAGGCGACGCTGCAGATCAAGCAGGAGGTCTCGACCGGCACCGCGCTCACCGTGGCGATGCAAAACGCGAACGTGTTCCCGCCGATGGTGCTGCAGATGTGCCTGATCGGCGAGGAAACCGGCGCGCTCGACGCGATGCTGGGCAAGGTCGCCGATTTCTTCGAAGCCGAGGTGGACGATGCGGTGGAGGCCCTGTCCTCGCTGATGGAGCCGATCATCATGGTCGTGCTCGGCACGCTCATCGGCGGCATGGTGGTCGCGATGTACCTGCCGATCTTCAAGCTCGGCGGCGCGGTCTAAGAAGGGCCCCGGGTGCAGGAACTGGGCTGGCTCGTCCAGCCCGCGGTCTTTCCCTGGTTCGCCCTGGCCGCGGGATTGTGCGTCGGCTCGTTCCTCAACGTGGTGATCCACCGCCTGCCCAGGATGATGGAACGCGCCTGGCGCGCCGATTGCGCCGAGCTCGCGGGGCAAACCTTGCCGGAAGAAGAGCCCTACAACCTGGTCGTGCCGCGCTCGCGCTGCCCCGGCTGCGGCCGCGGCATCGCCGCCATCGAGAACGTGCCGGTCGCGAGTTGGCTGGTGTTGCGCGGCAAATGCGCCGGCTGCGGCTGGAAAATCAGCGCGCGCTATCCGCTGGTCGAACTGCTGGGCGGCCTGGGCTCCGCGTGGTCGGCCTGGCACTTCGGTTTCGGCATTGCGGCGCTGGGGGCGATGATCTTCATCTGGAGCACCATCGCGCTCGCCTTCATCGACCACGCCACCGGCTATCTGCCGGACGACATCACGCTGCCGCTGATGTGGGCCGGATTGCTGCTGAACGCCTTCGGCACCTTCGTGCCGCTGTCCGACGCGGTGATCGGCGCCGCGGCGGGCTATCTCTCGCTGTGGTCGGTCTACTGGCTGTATCGCCTGGTCACCGGAAAGGAGGGCATGGGCTACGGCGACTTCAAGATGAACGCGGCGATCGGCGCCTTCTTCGGCTGGAAACTGCTGCCGCTGGTGATCCTCGTTTCTTCCGTGGTCGGCCTCGCGTTCGGCCTGGCGCAGATGATCGCCGCCCGGCGCGGCTGGGACGGCGCGTTCCGTTTCCATTTCGGCCCCTACCTCGCCATCGCCGCCATCGTCGCCATGTTCTGGGGCGCGCCGATCATGCGCTGGTACCTCGCCGCGTGAGCCCGATCCTTTGAGCCTGGTCGTCGGCCTGACCGGCGGCATCGGCAGCGGCAAAAGCGCCGCGGCCGATGAATTCGCCCGCCTCGGCGCGACGGTGGTGGATACCGACGCCATTGCCCACGAACTGACCGGCCCCGGCGGCGCCGCGGTGCCCGAGGTGCGGCGCCTGTTCGGCCGCGCGTTCGTGGATGCTTCGGACGCCATGGACCGCAAGCGCATGCGCGACCTGGTGTTTTCCGACGCCGAAGAAAAAGCGCGCCTGGAAGCCCTGCTGCATCCGCTGATCCGCGCCGAATCCATGCGGCGCATCGCCTCGGCGGCGGGTCCCTACGTGGTGCACGTGGTGCCGCTTTTGATCGAGTCCCCCGACCATCGCGCCCGGGTGGACCGGGTGCTGGTGGTGGACTGCCCGGAAGCGCTCCAGGTGGCGCGGGTACGCCAGCGCAGCGGCCTGCCGGAGGGCGAAATCCGCCGCATCATGGCCTCCCAGGTACAGAGGGAAAAACGGCTCGCGGCGGCGGACGACGTGATCGACAATTCGGGCCCCATTGCGGCACTGCAGCAACAGGTCAGGCAGCTGCACGAAAACTACCTCGCGCGGGCCCGCGCCTAGAAGTCAATTTGTGTTGATCGCGTAAATCACTCAGAATTCGGGCAATTTCGCCCCTCGGCGAGGCGCGTCTGGCCGTGATTACGTATGAGTACCCGCTCAACGAGCGCATCCGGACTTTGCTGCGCCTGGAGGATCTGTTCGAGCGCTCGCGGCATTTCATCGCGCGCACCGATCCGCTCGATCATCACG
>CAZPNH010000514.1:0-2526 GCA_964587635.1 uncultured Bordetella sp. | reverse complement strand
CAAGATCCTGCGGCACCTGAACGTGTTCGGCTACGACGATGCGCCGCACGGCCACATGGAAATCGAATTCAAGGACGTGCGCGTGCCCGCGTCCAGCATCCTGCTCGGCGAAGGGCGCGGCTTCGAGATCGCGCAAGGGCGCCTCGGGCCGGGCCGCATCCACCACTGCATGCGCTCCATCGGCCAGGCCGAACTGGCGCTGGAAAAGATGTGCAAGCGCGCGACGCAGCGCGTCGCCTTCGGCCGCACCGTGGCCGAGCAGGGCGTGACGCGGGAACGAATCGCGGAGGCGCGCATCATGATCGACAGCACGCGCTTCATGGTGCTGCACGCCGCCTGGCGCATGGACACGGTCGGCAACAAGGTGGCGCGCAAGGAAATCGCCATGATCAAGGTGCAGGCGCCCAACATGGCCTGCCAGGTGATCGACTGGGCGATGCAGGTGCACGGCGGCGGCGGCGTCTCCGACGATTTCGGCCTGGCGAACGCCTACGCGCACCAGCGCACGCTGCGCTTCGCCGACGGCCCGGACGAAGTGCACCGCAATGCCATCGCCAAGCAGGAAATCGCCGAGCAGACCACCATCGGCGAAGCGCTGGCGACGAAGAAGGCCTAGCGCGCGAGCAGGGCGCCGAGTTCGGCGGCGGCCTGCGCCAGTTCGGCGTCCGTATTGAGGATGTCCGGGCACAGCCGCAGCCGGTCGCCGCGCGCGTCGGTCTTGATGCCGCGGCGCGCGAGTTCCCCGGCGAGGCGCGTCGCCTCCGGGTAGGTCACGGTCAGGAAGGCGCCGTGGTCTTCGCCCGCGCCTTCCGCCTGTACGCCCTTTTCAGCGAGCAGTCCCGCAAGCCGCTGCTTCTGCTGCAGCGAATAGGCGCGCAACCGTTCCACGCCCAGTTCTAGGGTGAGTTCGAGGCCCGCGAGCGCCTGCACCGGCGCGAGCACGGGCGGCGTGGATTCCAGCCAGGCATCGCCGCCCTCGCCGAATTGCGGCGGGTCGGGCCGCTCGTAGTTGAATACGTCGTGCTTCGCGAACCAGCCGGTATCCAGCGAACGCATCGTGTCAACGAGGCCCGGGCGCACATACAGCCAGCAGGCGCCGGGGCCGCCGCGCAGGTACTTGTAGGATCCGCCGACCGCAAAATCCACGTCCAGCGCCGCGAGGTCGAGCGGCAGCGCGCCGGCGTGGTGGTAGACGTCCAGCAGCACCAGCGCGCCGGCCGAGCGCGCCGCGCGCAGCAGCTTGCCGAGATTGTCGACGCATTCCCCGCTGCGGAACATCACGCTGGAGACCACCACCAGCGTGGTGTTGCCGACCTGCAGTTCGCGCCAAGGCATGATGCGCAGGTCGATGCGTCCCTTGCCGCGGTAGACGCGCAGGATGAAGTCGAGCGAATCGAACTCGCCGTCGGTGGTCACCACCTGGGGTTTTCCCGGCAACGCGTTGAGCACGGCGCGCAGCCCCTGGCCGGCGCTGGTCTTCGGGATGATGCAGTCCGGGCGTTTTGCGCCGACCAGCTGCGCGGTGAGTGCGCGAAAACGCTCGCGCGCCGCGTTCCAGCCGGTCCAGGCCTCGCCCATGCCGCGGTACCAGAGGTCCAGCGCCTGCTGCACGTCGGAAGCCATGCGGTCCGGCGGCCGGCCGAGCGAATGGTTGGCGAGGTAGATGCCGGCGTGTTCCGCCCGCACGCGCGAGAACAGCGGCCAGACGTGCTGCCGCAGGCTCCGTTCGGCGAGCGGGCCTTCGATCACCCCGAGCCGATCTCGGTGCGCACGTCGAGCAGTTCGGGGAACAGCGCGGTCTCCAGCGTCTTGCGCAGGAACGCCACGCCGGCGGTGCCGCCGGTGCCGCGCCTGAAGCCGATGACGCGCTCCACGGTCTTCACGTGGCGGAAGCGCCAGAGCTGGAAATTCTCCTCGAGGTCGACCAGCTTCTCGCACATGTCGTAGGCGTCCCAGTACGCCTCCGGGTTCTCGTAGATGGTGCGGAACACCGCGGTGACGCCGGCGTGGCGCGCATGCGGCACGGACCAGTCGCGCTCGACGCACTCGCGCGGCACCGGCATGCCGCGGCGCGCGAGCAGGCGCAGGAATTCGTCGTACAGGCTGGGCGCTTCGAGCAGGCCCTTGAGCAGGGCGTGCACGGCCTTGTCGTGGCGGTGCACGTCCAGCATGCGCGGGTTCTTGTTGCCGAGCATGAATTCGATGGCGCGGAACTGGTAGGACTGCAGGCCCGAAGCCGGGCCGAGCACGTCCCTGAACTGCAGGTACTCGTTCGGCGTAAGGGTTTCCAGCACGGCCCACTGCTCGAACAGCTGGCGCTGCACCTGCTTGGCGCGCGCGAGGATTTTGAAGCACGGGGAGAGATTGTCGGCGCGCACGTGGGCGATCGCGGCGGCGAGTTCGTGCACCAGCAGCTTCATCCACAGCTCGGCCGTCTGGTGCTGGATGATGAACAGCATCTCGTCGTGGTGTGAGGAACGGGGCTGCTGCGCGGTGAGCAGCCGGTCCAGGCGCAGGTAGCCGCCG
>CAZPNH010000513.1:0-2532 GCA_964587635.1 uncultured Bordetella sp. | reverse complement strand
AAAAATCGACCTTGTAAGCGTATGTTACCGGGCGAACATCAGATCCTCGGCACCGGGACCCGGAAGCGCTCGCGCACCACTTCCTTGCCCTCCAGCAGCTCCTCGGCCTGGAGGCGCTCCTCGTTGAACACCACCGCGGCCAGGCGCTGCAGGTTGGCGCGGGTTTCCTCGATGGTCTGCCCCTGCGCGTTGACGCCGGGCAGCTCTTCCACGAAGCCGGTATAGCCGTGCTTGCCCTTGAGGAACACAGCGGTGAATGCAAGCTCTGGCTTGTCCATCGGTACAGCTTAGGGCAGCGAAATGACGCGGGAGTTACCGCTGTTTCGCTATTTTTTCGCCGCCACCACGCGCAGATCCGATTTCACGCCCTTGACGCCCTGGATGGCGCGGATTTTCTGCAGCGCAAGATCGGACTCCTGTTGCGATTGGGCGACACCCATCAGCACGACGCGGCCGCCCGTGGCGCTCCAGCGCATGTTGACCGACGACACGCCTTTCGCCGCGGTGAGCGCGGCGTTGATCTCGGCCTCGAGCGCGAAGTCGCGCGCAGTTCCTCCCCCCGGGCTGGCGACGTCGCCGACCAGCAGCTCGTTCTTCAGCGAGCGGATGCGCCTGTCGCGGCGCACGACTTCCTCGACGCGCTTTTTCACCTCGTCGGACTTGACCGCGCCCGCGAGCACCACATGCTGCGCGAAGACGAGCACCGAGACGCCGGCCCACTCGGCTTTCCTGTCGTCCAGCAGCCGCTTGGAGGCGCCGGCGCTGATTTCGGTGTCGGCCGTCACTTCGGCCTTGCTGCGGGCGTCCATCGAGGTGGTGACCACCTTGCCCAGCACGCTGAAGGGATTGACCTGGCCCCAGGCCGGTCCCGCCAACACCAGCGCGATCAGCGCGCCAGCCAACGCCATCAGCGTTCCAGAAGGTGCTTTTTCTCTTTGACCTTGGCCCATGCGTCGGCGTCCGGGGGTCCGGGCTTGCGCTCGATGATCGGCTTCCATAGTGCCGCCAGTTCCTTGTTGAGGGGAATCCACTCGCGCTGGGCGTCCGGCACGTCGTCCTCGGCGAAGATGGCCTCCACCGGGCACTCGGCCACGCACAGGGTGCAGTCGATGCATTCCTCGGGATCGATGACCAGCATGTTGGGCCCCTCCCGGAAGCAGTCCACCGGGCAGACATCGACGCAGTCGGTGTACTTGCACTTGATGCAGGTCTCGGTGACGATGTAAGCCATGGACGGTTATAAGGTTATTTGAATCAACACTTTAGCACAGCACCCCGGGCAAGCCTCATAATAGGCGCTCCTGTATTACCCCCCCAAAAAGAGGTGTCATGAGCGGTTCAGGCATTCAGCATGTGACGGACGACAGTTTCGAGCCGGAGGTCCTCAAGTCGGATGTGCCGGTGCTGGTGGATTACTGGGCCGAATGGTGCGGCCCCTGCAAGTCGATCGCCCCCATCCTCGAGGCCGTGGCCAAGGAATACGGCGGCCGCCTCAAGATCGCCAAAATCAACGTCGACGAGAACCAGACCACGCCGGCCAAGTTCGGCATCCGCGGCATCCCCACCCTGATGCTGTTCAAGAACGGCAACGTCGAGGCGACCAAAGTGGGCGCGCTGTCCAAGTCCCAGCTCACGGCTTTCCTTGACAGCAATATCTAAAAACCCTACTCTTTGAGCCGTACCCGCGCTGCCTTGGACGACGGCGCGGCGAAGTTGAAGTTTCCTGACTTCACCCCGGCGCAGGGTCAAGCGCATCTTCCTCTAGAAGAAAATCGGCAGCAGGCTTGCCGCCTTTCGTTAGCCCTAGCCGAATTCCATTCAATTTGTGCATTTGACGGTCAACCATGCAACTCTCAGAACTTAAGAACCTCCACGTATCCGAACTGCTCGAAACGGCGACCACCGCCGGGGTCGAAGGCGCCAACCGGATGCGCAAGCAGGACCTCATCTTCGCCATGCTCAAGAACCAGGCGAAGAAGGGCGAATCCATCTTCGGCGACGGCACGCTGGAAGTGCTGCCCGACGGCTTCGGCTTCCTGCGCTCGCCCGACACTTCCTACCTCGCGAGCACCGACGACATCTACGTCAGCCCCTCGCAGATCCGCCGCTTCAACCTGCACACCGGCGACACCATCGAAGGCGAGATCCGCACGCCGAAGGACGGCGAGCGCTACTTCGCCCTCGTCAAGGTGGACAAGGTCAACGGCGAGGCGCCCGAGGCGGTCAAGCACAAGATCCTGTTCGAGAACCTCACGCCCCTGCATCCGGACAAGGCCTTCAAGCTGGAGCGGGACATCAAGGCCGAGGAAAACATCACCGGCCGCATCATCGACATCATCGCGCCCATCGGCAAAGGCCAGCGCGGCCTGATCGTGTCGCCGCCCAAGGCCGGCAAGACGGTGATGCTGCAGCACATCGCGCACGCCATCATCGCCAACCACCCCGACGTGGCGATGATCGTGCTGCTGATCGACGAACGGCCCGAGGATGTGACCGAGTTGTCGCGCTCGGTGCGCGGCGAAGTGGTCGCCT
>CAZPNH010000512.1:0-2555 GCA_964587635.1 uncultured Bordetella sp. | reverse complement strand
GTGCCCTGCGGAAATCCGGTTACTTGAGGTGCTTGTTGACCAGTTTCGTCATCTCGAACATCGAGACTTGCGACTTGCCGCCGAACACAGGCTTGAGCTTGTCGTCGGCATTGATCATGCGGCGGTTCTTCTTGTCCTGCAGACTGTTTTTCTTGATGTAGTGCCAGATCTTCTTCGTCACTTCGGTACGCGGCATCGCGCCGCTTCCGATGACCGCCGCCAGCGTCGCGGTGGGGTTCATCGGCTTCATGAACGCGGCATTGGGCTTGCGCTTCTTGCCGGCCTTCTTCGCCTTCTTCTTCGCCATCTTGAGTTCTCCTCTGAACGATCAATTACGGAATGTTGGGATCCCGTTATTCCTCCCGCCGATGTGCAGCGGTGCCCGAACAATGCCGAATCCCGGGGAGCATGTCAATCACCTCGGCGGATTTTTTTGCTCATTTCCCCTCTGAATCGAGCCAGAACTCGATTCCCTGCGCGTTCAATTCGATGTCGAGCGCGAAGACTTCGAGCGTTTTTTCCCTCGGAAAACGCCATTTCTGGCGCTCGCGCTCGGCGAGCACAAGTTCGCTAACGCCTTCCGTCAGCAGACGTTTCCGCTCTGCGCCGGCCCCGCGGTGGCGCTCGCCCAGCGCGGCGTGGGCGTCGATCAGCCGGTGCAGATCGGCGCCGAGGACTGTCGGATTTGTCAGCCTGCCGAAGTGCGCGACGTAGATCGCCTGCGGCCCGTAGGAGAGCATCCGGTCGATGGAACGGTGCAGTGCGACAGGGTCGAACTGGGACGGGCTGGTGGTCGGGAAGGAGAACTGGCGCCCGTCCTGGTCGAGTTCCCGGTAGGACAGGCCGAAGGTGTCGCCGGCGAAGATATGCCCGGTCTTCGAGTCGCGGATCACCACGTGGTGGCGGGCGTGGCCCGGCGCATCGAGGAACAGCAGCTCGCGTCCCGCGAGCTGCAGCGTCGCGCCCTCGGGCGTCTCGATCACGCGGTCCTTCGGCACTGGCAGGATTTCCCCGTAGACGCGGCGCGTTTCCTGCTCGCCGTAGATGGCGACTGTCGCCGCCAGGAGACGGCCGGGATCGATGACGTGGCGCGCACCACGCGGGTGCACAGTCACGCGCGCATTGGGAAAACGCGCCATCAGCTGCCCTGCGCCGCCCGCGTGATCCAGGTGGACGTGGGTGAGGATCACGTAGTCCACCTGCTCCGGCGCGATGCCTTTGGCCGCCAGCGCCGCCAGCACGCGCGGCACGGCGTGCGAGGTGCCGGTGTCGATCACCGCCGCGCGGCCGTTTTCGACCAGCAGGTGGATCGCGGTCTGCTCCCGGCGGTCGTAGACGCTGTCCACGGCGCTGATGCCGTGACCGTAGTCGAACACGCCCGTGTGGGAGTTAAACCCGCGGGATTTCATCCGGGCATTATAGAATCCGCGCTCCATGAACATCGCGGACCTGAGGCAGGAATACATGCGCGCCGGGCTTTCCGAGGCCGACGCGCACGCCGATCCGCTCGCGCAGTTCGAGCGCTGGTTCAAGGACGCGCTCGATGCCAGCCTGCCCCTCGCCAACGCCATGACGCTCGCCACGGTATCGGCCGAGGGCAAACCCGATGCGCGCGTGGTGCTGCTGAAGGGCGTGGAAGGCGGCGGCTTCGTGTTCTACACCAACTACGACAGCCGCAAAGGCCGCCAGCTCGCCGCGCGGCCCGATGCCTGCCTGGTGTTCCTCTGGACGCAGCTCGAGCGGCAAGTCCGCATCGAGGGGCGCGTGGAAAAAGTCAGCGCTGCGGAATCGGACAAGTACTTCGCCAGCCGGCCTGCAGGTGCTCGCCTCTCGGCGTGCGCCTCGGCACAAAGCGAGGTAGTTTCTGGAAGACAAGTTCTGGAAATGGCGGTAAAGGCAGAAAAAGCAAAGCATGGCGACAACCCTCCCCGGCCCGCGCACTGGGGCGGCTATCGGGTCATCCCCGTCCGCATCGAATTCTGGCAAGGGCGAGAAAACCGGCTGCATGACCGGCTGCTCTATACCGCTCGCGGCGGCGCCTGGGCCATCGAGCGCCTGGCGCCCTGAGGGCCGGTGATATATTAGTCATATATTTTCTGCTTGCCCCGAGGAGGCGCAGATGCCCAAGCTGCTGAGTAGCGACGCGGTGGCGCAGTTCCAGCGCGACGGTTTCTATTTTCCGGTGCCGGTGCTGAGCCGCGAGGAGGCCGCCGGCTACCGCCGCCACCTGGAGCAGCACGAGGCCAAGACCGGCAAGCCGCTGCAGGGCAACTGGCGCCACAAGACGCACCTGCTTTTCACCTGGGCGGCCGAGCTCGTGCACCACCCGAAGATCCTTGACGCGATCGAAGACGTGATCTCGCGCCAGCAGATCAAGACGATGGAAGAGAACGCGCGCGAGTTCGGCGTGAAGCTCTACGACATCCACAGCCAGGGGCAGGGGATCGTCCACGTGATCGGCCCCGAACTCGGCTACACGCTCCCCGGCGAGGTCATCGTCTGCGGCGACAGCCACACCTCGACACACGGCGCGTTCGGCGCATTCGCCTTCGGCA
>CAZPNH010000511.1:0-2563 GCA_964587635.1 uncultured Bordetella sp. | reverse complement strand
CACCATCCTCAACATGCGCGCGCCCGGCATGACGCTGATGAAGATGCCGATGTTCGTCTGGACCTGGCTGATCACCGCCTACCTGCTGATCGCCGTCATGCCCGTGCTGGCCGGCGCCATCACCATGGTGCTGACCGACCGTCACTTCGGCACCTCGTTCTTCAACGCCGCCGGCGGCGGCGACCCGGTGATGTACCAGCACATCTTCTGGTTCTTCGGCCACCCCGAGGTGTACGTCATCGCCATTCCCGCCTTCGGCGTGATCTCGCAGGTGATCCCGGCGTTCTCGAGAAAGCCGCTGTTCGGCTACGCCTCGATGGTGTACGCCACTTCGGCGATCGCGATCCTGTCGTTCATCGTCTGGGCGCACCACATGTACACGGTCGGCATGCCGGTGCAGGGGCAGCTGTTCTTCATGTATTCGACCACGCTGATCGCGGTGCCGACCGGCGTGAAGGTGTTCAACTGGGTGGCGACCATGTGGAAGGGTTCGCTCACCTTCGAGACGCCGATGCTGTTCGCCATCGGCTTCCTGTTCCTGTTCACGCTGGGCGGCTTCACGGGCCTGGTGCTGTCGCTGGTGCCGATCGACATCCAGCTGCAGGACACCTACTACGTGGTGGCGCATTTCCACTATGTCATGGTGGCGGGCGCGCTATTCGCGGCGTTCGCCGGGGTCTATTTCTGGTTGCCGAAGTGGACGGGCCGCATGTACGACGAGAAACTCGGCCAGATCCATTTCTGGCTGACGATGATTTTCTTCAACATGATCTTCTTCGTGCAGCACTTCCTCGGCCTCGCCGGCATGCCGCGGCGCATCCCGGATTACCCGCTCATGTTCGAGACCTGGAACAAGATCAGCTCCATCGGCGCCTTCGGCTTCGGCCTGACGCAGCTGCTGTTCCTCTACATCGTCCTGAAGACCATCCGCCACGGCGAAAAAGCGCCGCAGCTGCCGTGGGAGGGCGCCGATTCGCTCGAGTGGACGCACCTGCCGACGCCGGCGCCGTACCACAGCTTCGAAACGCCGCCGGTCCTGAAATAGGGCGTATGAGCCGCAACCTCAAGACCGCCCTGCTGCTGGGCTTCGTCGCGCTGACCACGTTCTGCGTGGTCATCGCCAAGTACTACTTCATCAAGATCGGCGTATGAGTCCCCAGCAGACGGTCGACAACCGGCGCATGTTCACGCGGCTGTCGATCGTCGCGGCGGTGATGTTCGGCTTCGGCTACGCGCTGGTGCCCTTCTACGACAGCATCTGCAAGGCGCTCGGCATCAATTCGCTGATCGAGGGCGACGCCATCGCGGCGAACACGCAGGTCGACAAGACGCGCCTGGTGACCATCGAACTGGACGCCAACGCGCACGGCATGCCCTGGCGCTTCCAGCCGACGGTGCGGCACCTCGAAGTGCATCCGGGCGAGCTGGTGCACGTCGAATACGAGGTCGCCAACGTGCGCGGCGCGCCGATGACGGGGCAGGCGGTGGTGAGCTACGGCCCGGCGCTCGCCGGCCGCTACTTCCGCAAGCTGGAATGCTTCTGCTTCAGCCAGCAGACGCTGGCCGCGGGCGAGACGCGCAGGATGCCGGTGACCTTCGTCGTGGACGCGTCGCTGCCTGCGGAAATAAACACCATCACGCTCTCCTACACATTCTTCGAAGTCGCGGGGAAAAGCTGATGGAGGCGGCGATGAAAAAAGCGTCTTTCCTCGATACCCTGAAGACGGTGCTGGCCGGCGCCATCGGCGTGCGCCGCAGGGAGGACCACGAGCGCGCGCCGCTCAACCCGGTGCACCTGGTCGTCGCGGCGGTGTTGTTCGCGGTGCTGTTCATATTCACGTTGCTCACGATCGTGAAGATCGTGCTTAGCTAGACCCAGGGAGAAAAAATGGAACACGGCGCATCCACCACGACCCGTCAGGCGCACTACTACATTCCGCAGCCCATGCCCTGGCCGATCATGGGCTCGTTCTCGCTGTTCTGCCTGGCGCTGGGCGGCGTGTTCGTGATGAACGGCGCGAGCGGCGGCTGGGTGAGCATGGCGCTGGGCCTCATGGTCCTGCTCTACATGATGTTCCGCTGGTTCGGCGACGTGATCCGCGAGTCCGAGGGCGGCAAGTACGGCGGCTGGGAAGACCTGTCGTTCCGCTGGGGCATGAGCTGGTTCATTTTTTCCGAGGTGATGTTCTTCGCCGGCTTCTTCGGCGCGCTGTTCTGGACGCGCGTCATGTCGGTGCCCGACCTCGCGAGCCTCGACAGCAACACCTACCTGTGGCCGTCTTTCACCAGCCACTGGCCGTCGGCGGGCCCGGGTTTCGAGGAGAAATTCACGCCGATGGAGGCCTGGGGCATCCCGGCGATCAACACCGCGCTGCTGCTGTCATCCGGGGTCACCGTGACCATCGCGCACTGGGCCCTCAAGGAAGGCAAGCGCGCGATTCTCAACTGGTTCCTGTTTTTCACCATCGCGCTGGGTGCGGTGTTCCTCTGCCTGCAGGCTTTCGAATACTCGCACGCCTATTCCGCGCTGAACCTGAAACTCAGCACCGGCGCCTACGGCTCG
>CAZPNH010000510.1:0-2564 GCA_964587635.1 uncultured Bordetella sp. | reverse complement strand
TCGCGCGTGCGCGCCACCGGCGCGTCGGCGAAGTGGATGCCGCGCGCCGAGAAGCGCGCGCTCAGGTCGCGCGCCAGGTTCACCGGCGTGGTGCTGAAATCCACCACCAGGCCGCCGGGCTTGAGGTGGGTGAGCAGGCTGCCGGCGCCCAGGCACACCGCGTTGACATGCGGCCCGCCCGGCAGCGAGAGGAACACGATGTCGGCGTGCTCGGCGACGTCGCGCACGGATTCGGCCGGCAGCACGCCCGCCTCGTCCATCTGCGCGAGCGCTTCCAGGTCGCTGTCGAAGGCGCGCACCTCCTGCCCCGACTTGGCCGCGAGGTTGCGGCACATCGGAGCGCCCATCACGCCCAAGCCGATAAAACCGAGCATTGCCTAGTCCTCTTTCATCACGACGAGTGCATCCACCGCCACCGCCCCGGTCCGCTTGACGATGACCGGATTGGCCTCGGCCTCGCGCACCGGCCGGCCCGGCAGCAGCGCGAGCCGCGACAGGGCCGCGATCGCCCGAGCCAGCGCCTTCAGGTCCCCCTGCGGCAGGCCGCGGTAGCCGCGCAGCGCTGCAAAGCCCTTCACCTGCCCGATCATCTCCAGCGCCCCGGCTTCATCCACCGGCGCCACGCGCAAGACTACGTCATTGTAGAGTTCCGCGAGGATTCCGCCCGCGCCCGCCAGCACCAGCGGCCCGGCCACCGGATCGTCGCGGTAGCCGACGATGGCCTCCGCCAGGCCGGCCTCCATGCGCTGGACGATGAGCGGCGCGCCCTTTTTTGCCAACGATGCCGCGTTGCTTTCGAATTCCTGACGCGAAGCGATGCCCAGCACCACGCCGCCCACGTCGGATTTGTGCGCCACATCCGCCGTGAGGATTTTCAGCGCCACCGGATACGGCAGGGAATGCGCGTAATCCGGCGCGCGAACGATGGCGGATTCGACGACCGGGACGCCCAGCGCGGCGAACAGCGCCAAGGACTGAGCCTCGGTGAGCTTCCCCTTGACGGGAATGTCCTTCGGCCATTCCACGGGACTCTCCGCCCGTCTTTCAGCAGGAGATCGCCAGGAAAAGAAGCTGTGAAAAGCGTCGGCGCAGGCTTCGGGCGTGCGGAAGGCGGCGATGCCCGCCTGCGCCAGCAGCGCGAGCGACTGGTCGGCCTGCGGCGTCATGAATACCGCGAGCGGCTTGCCGCGCCGCCGCGCGGTTTCGATGATGGGACCAACCGCGTGCTGAGGATGGAACTGCGCCGAAGAACCGACCACCGCGAGCACGGCGTCGCAGCCGGGAAAATCGAGCAGCTCCGCCACCACCGCGCCGTAGGTGGCGCTCTTCTTCCCCATCGTCAGGTCGGTGATCGGCGCGTCCGACCCGGGCGTCGCCGTTTCGATGCCGAAGCTCCCCAGGCGGTCCACCACGCTCGCCGCGCCGCCGCCGGTGGTGGTGACCACGGACACGCGCGGCGCGCGGTTCAGATCCGGCGGCTTGCGCCCCGCCAGCAGCGGGCCGATTTCGATCAGCGTCTCCAGCATGTCCACGCGCGCGATGCCGCAGTCGCGGAAGTACGCGTCCAGCGCCGCATCCTCGCCCGCGAGCGCGCCGGTATGCGAGCGCGCGAGGCGCTCGCCCAGCTTCGAGCGGCCGAGCTTGTAGGCGACCACGGGCTTGCCCGCTGCATGCGCCGCACGCGCGCCGGCGGCGAGCCGCGCCGCGTCGCGCACCGTCTCGAGGAACAGCAAAATCAGTTTCGTCTCGGCATCCTGCGCGAGCAGTTCGACCAGCTCGCCCACGCCCAGGTCCGCCTCGTTGCCGACCGACACCAGCTTGGAGAAGCCGAGGCCGCGCGCCGCGCCGCGCGACAGCACCGTGCCGAGCATGGTGCCGCTCTGCGAGACGATGCTCGCCTCCCCTGCGGGCGGCGCATCCATCTCCAGGATCGCGTTCACCGTGAGCGGGACGCGCCCGCTGAGGTTGATCATGCCCATGCTGTTGGGGCCGAGAAGACGCACGCCGAGTTCGCGCGCACGCGCGGCCAGCCCTTGCTGCCGCGCCATGCCTTCGGGCCCCGCGTCGGCGAAGCCGTCGCTGAAGACGCTGGCGACCGGAACGCCCTTGCGCCCGCAGTCTTCCAGAGCGCCTTCGACGTCGTCCACCATGATGAAGGCGTGATCGACAGGGGGTTCTATTTCAAGAATGCTTTTAAAACAGGGCAGGCCAAGAACGACGGGGCGGCCGGGATTCACCGGGAAAATCTTTCCCGCATAGCCATGTTTCTGCAGGTAGCGCTGCGGCCGGGCGGTGTTCTTCGCCTCGTCCCCCGAGGCGCCGACCAGCGCGACAGAGCGGGGCGCAAACAGAGCCTGCGCCAGCGTCATGGCGCGAGGGATTTCTCGGACTCGAGCTTCCAGAGCTTCTGCAGCAGCGTTTTCGCCTTGCCCTCGCCGATCACCGGCACCGCGAGCTCCAGGTACTTCTGGTCCAGCTGCGCATCCGACAGCGGCGCGTCGGGATCGCCCACGCGCGTCGGCTGCAGGAACTCCTGCTGCCGGCCGTCGCGGGCGACAATGGCC
>CAZPNH010000509.1:0-2566 GCA_964587635.1 uncultured Bordetella sp. | reverse complement strand
CGCCGCGGCTCGATGCCGACGTGGCGGAACATTTCCTGGTCGCCGGCCTGGCATTTGCGCGTGGCGAGCACCACGCGCACACCGGGCGAGGCTTTGCTCCGCAGCAGCGCCATGTTGCCCAGCTGCATGCGAAAACCCTTGAACATCGGCCCGGTGCAGGTGAATCTGCCGTCGCCCAGGCGCTCGACGGTGAATTCGCCGGTGCACGGCGTATCGCCCGGAATGCGGGACAGCCCGCCGAGCGAAAAGCCCAGCGTCGCGCCCTGCCCCGCTTCATGCGCGCGCTTCGCCGCCTCGCCGTCGATGAGCAGGCCCAGCACCGCGTCCTGCGCCTTCTGCTGGATGAGCGATTTCAGCAGCCCCGTGGTATCGCCGTTGCCGCCGGCGCCGGGATTGTCCTGCGTGTCGGCGAGCACCACCGGCTTGCCGGGCTCGCCGCGCGCCCGCGCCCGCGCGACCGCGTCGTCCGGCAGATGCAGTTCAAGGGCGAAATCCTTCTCGGCATCGGAGACCATGCCGTGCAGGCGGTCCACCGCGTCGACGGTGCTCTTCTGATCGGCACCGTAGCCGAACACGGCCATGCCGCAATCGGCGATGTCGGCCATCGGAAAACCCGGCGTGAACGACAGCGTCACGTCGCTGTTGCGCCCGATGTCCTCGTACAGGCTCTTGCAGGGATCGACGAACGAGCATTGCGACGGCAGACCGGTGAGGTAGTCGAGCGTCCGGTAGTGCTTGGCGAGCCGCTGCCCGCCGCGCAGCATGCGGTCGAGCAAGGCGGCGGCGCGCGCGCCGGTCTCGGCCATGTCCACGTGCGGATAGGTGCGGTAAGCAACCAGCGCATCGCAATGCTCGAACATGGCGCGCGTGTAGTTGCAGTGCAGGTCGAGGCTGGCCGCCACCGGCACGCGCGGCCCGACCGCTTCGCGCACCCGGCGCAGGATCTCGCCCTCGCCGTCGTCCCAGGCCTCGGTCACCATCGCGCCGTGCAGGTCGAGGTAAACGCCGTCCACCGGCAGCGCCTTCTTCAGGCGGGAGACCAGCTCGCCCACGATGCGCTCGAAAGCGTCGGTGGTGACGTGCGCCGACGGGCTGGCCGCCGCCCACGCGGTGGCGACCAGGTCGTGCCCCAGCGCGCGCAGGGACTGGACCGCGCCAGCGGCGGGAATATTCGCGCCCGCGACCGCAGCAAAGACGGGTTCGCCGTACTGCACGCCCGGCCAGCCGCCGCCGGCCTCGAACGCGCCGTAGTCGGCCCGCGTCGGCGCAAAGGTATTCGTCTCGTGCTGCATGCCGCCGATTGCAATACGCGCCATGTCTCAGGACCCCGGATTTTTCAATTCGAAAAAAGGAAGGATACGCCTTAGGCGCGCCGCAGAACGCGCCCGGCCCGCTCTCCCGTCACGCGGCCGGCATCGACCGCCTTCACGCCGTTCACGAACACGGCGCGGATCCCCGCCGGCGTCCGCTTGGGATCCTCGAAGGTGCCGCGGTCGATGACCTTCGCCGGATCGAAAAGCACGAGATCCGCCCGGGCGCCCTCGCGGATCACGCCGCGGTCGCGCAGGCCGAAGGTTGCGGCGGCGAAGCCGGTCATGCGGTAGACGGCTTCCTCCATGGGAAAAAGCTTCTCGTCGCGCGCGTACCGCCCGAGCACGCGCGCGAACGTGCCGTAAAGCCTCGGATGGGGTTTGCCCTCGATCGTGGGAATGCCATCCGAGCCGATCATGGTGCTCGGGTGGCGCATGACCGTACGCACGTCTTCCTCGCTCATCGCGTGCAGGATCACCGTAACGCCCGAATCGGCGGCGAGCACGCGCTCGGCGGCCTGCTCGGCCGTGCAGCCCATGTCCGCGCCAAGCTGCGCCAGCGAACGGCCCTCCCACTGCGGATGCGACGCCGTCGAGGCGATGACCACATCCGCGGGCGCGAGGTCGCCGATCGCGCCGCGCAGCTTGCCGTCACGGTAAACGGCCGAGAGGATGGTGCTGCCCGCGGTATACGGGTACTGATCGGCCTGTACCTGCTGGCCGCGCCGCTGCGCCGCCTCGATGAGTTTCAGCGACTCGCGCACCAGGCCCCAGGCTGTCCTGCCGGAAGCCTTGTGGTGCGAGATCTGCACCGGCACCCCGGCGCCCGTGCCGATGGCGAGCGCCTCGCGCACCGAATCGAGCAGGCCGGTGCTCTCGTCGCGCATGTGCGTCGCGTACAACGCGCCCGTGCCGCGCATCAGCGTAGCCAGCTCCACCAGCTCGTCGGTCGCGGCGAAGCGGCCGGGGTCGTAGACGAGGCCCGACGACAGGCCGAGCGCGCCCGCCTCCAGGCCCTCGGCGAGGATCGCCTTCATCGCCGCCATTTCCGCCGGCGCGGGCGCGCGATTCTCCAGCCGCATCGCCGCGAGCCGCGCCGTGCCGTGCCCCACCAGCACGCCGATGTTCACGCCGGGTGCATGCGTTTCCAGGCGCTGCATGTAGCCCGCGTAGCCCCGCCATTCGGGCAGGCTCAGGTTCGGATGCAGCGTTTTCGCCATCACCGCGGCGGCGGCGTGCGGCGCGGCGCCGAAGCC
>CAZPNH010000508.1:0-2579 GCA_964587635.1 uncultured Bordetella sp. | reverse complement strand
GGAGGCGTCCAGGCCGACGATGGCCTCGGAGATTTCGGTGTTGACCGACTCCACGGCCCTGAGCACGCCCTTGCCGCCGTAGCGCTTGGCGTCGCCGTCGCGCAGCTCGATCGCCTCGCGGCTGCCGGTGGAGGCGCCCGAAGGCACCGCGGCGCGGCCCATGGCGCCGGATTCGAGCAGCACGTCCGCCTCGACGGTCGGATTGCCGCGCGAATCGAGGATCTCTCTTGCAACGATGTCGACGATCGAACTCATGCGCTGTTCACCTTGTTCTCGGCAAAGCCGTTTTTCTTCACGATGCGGTCGAGCTCCACCAGCGTTTCAAGCAGTTCCTTCATGAGCGCGAGCGGCCAGGAATTCGGGCCGTCGCACAGCGCTTCGTCCGGCTTCGGATGCGTCTCCATGAATACCCCCGACACGCCGGCCGCGACAGCCGCGCGCGCGAGCACCGGGATGTGCGCCCGCTCGCCGCCGCTCGCCGTGCCCTGCCCGCCCGGCAGCTGCACCGAATGCGTGGCGTCGAACACCACCGGGCAGCCGGTATCCCGCATCACCGCGAGGCCGCGCATGTCCACGACCAGGTTGTTGTAGCCGAAGCTGAAGCCGCGCTCGCAGACGAGGATCTGCTGGTTGCCCGTGGCGCGCGCCTTGTCCACCACGTTCTTCATCTCCCACGGCGACAGGAACTGGCCCTTCTTGATGTTGAGCGGCTTGCCCTGCCTGGCGGCGTTGCGGATGAAGTTCGTCTGCCGGCAGAGGAACGCCGGGGTCTGCATGACGTCCACGACCGCCGCCACTTCCGCCAGCGGCGTGTCCTCGTGCACGTCGGTGAGGACCGGCACGCCGATTTTCCGCTTCACCTGCGAAAGTATCTTCAGGCCCTCCGCCATGCCGGGTCCCCGGTAGCTCTGGCCCGAGGTGCGGTTGGCCTTGTCGAAGGAGCCCTTGAAGATGTAGGGCATGCCGAGCTTGCCGGTGTGCTCCTTGAGCTGCCCCGCCACGTCGATACAGAGCTGCTCGCTCTCCAGCGTGTCCGGGCCCGCAATGAGGAACAGCGGCCTGTCGAGGCCGGCCTCGAAGCCGCACAGCTTCATGCGGCGACGACGGAAAGCTTGCCGTCCGGGGACGGGCGATTCGCCGCCGAGCGGTATTTGATGGCTGCATTGACGAAGGCCTTGAACAGCGGATGGCCGGCGCGCGGCGTCGAAGTGAATTCCGGATGGAACTGCACGCCGAAGAAGAACAGGTGGTCCGGCAACTCCATCATTTCCGGCAGGTTCTCGCTGGGCGTGCGCGCGGAAACCCTGTAGCCCCTGGCGGCGAGTTCCGGCACGTAGACGTTGTTCACTTCGTAGCGGTGGCGGTGGCGCTCGTTCACTTCCGTGCCGTAGATTTCCGCCGCCAGCGTGCCCGGCTCGACGGGAACCTTCTGCGCGCCCAGGCGCATGGTGCCGCCCATGTCGGACTGGTCGTTGCGGCGCTCGATGCGGCCGGTGCGGTCCAGCCACTCGGTGATCAGCGCCACCACGGGATGCGGCGTGTCCGGATCGAATTCCGTGCTGTTGGCGCCCGCCAGCCCGCAGACGTTGCGCGCGAATTCGATGGTCGCGAGCTGCATGCCGAGGCAGATGCCGAGATAGGGAACGCCGTTCTCGCGCGCGTAGCGGATGGCGCTGATCTTGCCCTCGGTGCCGCGCTTGCCGAAACCGCCCGGCACCAGGATCGCGTCCATGCGCTCGAGCATCGCCACGCCGGCGCGCTCGATCTCCTCCGAATCCACGTAATGGATTTTCACGCGGCTGCGCGTGTGGATGCCGGCGTGAATCAGCGCCTCGTTGAGCGACTTGTACGAGTCCTGCAGGTCCACGTACTTGCCGACGAAGGCGATGTCCACCTCGTGTTCCGGGTGCTCCAGCGCGTCCACCAGCCTCGTCCAGGCGGACAGGTCCGCGGCGCGCGCCAGGATCTGCAGCTTGTGGCAGACGATCTCATCCAGCATCTGCGCATGCAGCATGCCGGGAATCTTGTAGATGGAGTCCACGTCCCAGGCCGAGACCACGGCCTCCTTCTGCACGTTGCAGAACAGCGCGATCTTCCGGCGGTCATCATCCGGCAAGGGTCGATCCGTGCGGCACAGCACCACGTCGGCCTGGATGCCGATCTCGCGCAGCTCCTTGACCGAGTGCTGCGTCGGCTTGGTCTTGATCTCGCCCGCCGCGGCGATGTACGGCACGAGTGTCAGGTGGATGTAGCAGACGTTGTTGCGGCCCAGTTCCAGGCCCATCTGCCGGATCGCCTCGAGGAAGGGCAGCGACTCGATGTCGCCGACGGTGCCGCCCACTTCGACGATCGCCACCTCGGCGTCGCCCGCCCCGCGCTTGATGTTGAGCTTGATCTCGTCGGTGATGTGCGGGATCACCTGCACGGTGCCGCCGAGGTAGTCGCCCTTGCGCTCCTTCTTGATCACCGACTCGTAGACCTGGCCGGTGGTGAAGTTGTTCCAGCGCCGCATCTTGGTGGACTGGAAGCGCTCGTAGTGGCCGAGGTCGAGGTCGGTCTCGGCGCCGTCCTCGGTGACG
>CAZPNH010000507.1:0-2583 GCA_964587635.1 uncultured Bordetella sp. | reverse complement strand
GCGTGCGCTACTCGCTGGAGAACCCGATGGCCTACGTGAGCAGCAACGTGGCGGGCTTCCTCAATATCCTCGAAGGCTGCCGCAAGTCCGGCATCGCGCACTTGTGCTACGCCAGCAGTTCCAGCGTCTACGGCGCCAACACCGAGTTGCCGTTCACCGAGGAACAGCGCGTGGACAGCCCGGTCAGCCTGTACGCGGCGACCAAGCGCGCCAACGAACTCATGGCGCAGAGCTACGCCGCGTCCTTCGGCCTGGCCTGCACCGGCCTGCGCTTTTTCACCGCCTACGGGCCCTGGGGCCGGCCCGACATGGCGCTGTTCATCTTCACGCGCGCCATTCTCGAAGGCAAGCCGATCCGCGTGTTCAACGGCGGCGACATGCTGCGCGATTTCACCTACGTGGACGACATCGTCGAAGCGGTCACCGCGCTCATCGAGCGGCCGTATCCGACTAAGGATGCGCGCCTGTTCAACGTCGGCCACGGCTCGCCCGTGAAGCTCATGGATTTCGTGCACGCCATCGAGCGCGAGCTGGGCAAGAAGGCGCAGATCGAACTCGCGCCCATGCAGCTGGGCGACGTGCAGTCCACCTACGCCTCGACGGAAAAGCTCAAGGCCGCCATCGGCTACGCGCCGCCGACCTCGATCGAAACCGGCGTCCAGCGCTTCGTCGCCTGGTACCGCACCCAGTACGCGGGCGGGATTGCCGCATGAAGGATGTCGTCGCGGTCGTGGGTCTGGGCTATGTCGGGCTGCCGCTCGCGGTCGCGTTCGGCAAGAAGCTGCGCACCATCGGCTACGACCGCTCGCGCGAGCGGGTCGAAGCCATCAGCCGCGGCGATGACCGCAGCGGCGAACTGGGCGCGGACGAACTGCGCGCGGCGAAGACGCTCACCGTCACCGCCGACGCCGCGGCGCTCAAGGAGGCCGACTTCGTCATCGTCGCCGTGCCCACGCCGGTGGACGAAGGCAACAAGCCGGACATGGCGCTGCTGGTGTCGGCTTCGCGCACGGTCGGCGCCAACCTGAAGAAGGGCGCAACGGTGGTGTTCGAATCCACCGTCTATCCCGGCGCCACGGCGGACATCTGCGTGCCGGCGCTCGAGAGCGCCTCGGGCCTGAAGTGGAAGCAGGATTTCCACGTCGGCTACTCGCCCGAGCGCATCAACCCGGGCGACCGCGAGCACACGCTCGCGCGCATCGTCAAGGTGGTGTCGGGCGATTCGCCGCGCACGCTGGAGCGCGTCGCCGCGCTGTACAGCGAAATCGTGCCGGCCGGCGTGCACCGCGCCGCCAGCATCGAGACCGCCGAGGCGGCCAAGGTCATCGAGAACACGCAGCGCGACCTCAACATCGCGCTCATGAACGAGCTGGCGATCATCTTCGACCGGCTCGGGCTGGACACGCGCGAGGTGCTGCGCGCGGCCGAGACCAAGTGGAATTTCCTGCCGTTCCGGCCGGGAATGGTCGGCGGCCACTGCATCGGCGTGGATCCCTACTACCTCACGCACCGGGCCGAAATGGCCGGCTACCACCCGCAGGTGATCCTCGCCGGACGGCGCATCAACGACAGCATGGCGACCTTCATCGCCGGCAAGACGGCCGCGCTGCTGGAAGCCGGCGGCAAGCCGCTGCGCGGTGCGACAATCAACCTGCTGGGCCTGACCTTCAAGGAAAACGTGACCGATCTGCGCAACTCCAAGGTGGCCACCCTGCGCGCGGAACTCGTCGCGCAGGGCGCGCGCGTGCACGTGCACGACCCGCGCGCCGACGCCGCCGAGGCTAAGCACGAGTACGGCATCGATCTCGAGGGCTGGGAATCGCTGCCGCGCGCCGACGCGCTGATCCTCGCGGTCGCGCACCGGGAGTACCGGCAGCGTCCGGCGGCGGATTTCGCCGGCAAACTCGCGCCCGGCGGCTGCGCGCTGGACATCATGGGCGCGCTGGACCTGGACGCGCTGCGCGCCGCGGGCTGCGCTTGCTGGCGACTTTAGAGGCTCGGAAATGAGGAAAAAGTCTGCGCTGGTCACGGGAATCACGGGGCAGGATGGCGCCTATCTTGCGGAGTTCCTGCTCAAGAAAGGCTACGTCGTGCATGGCTTGAAGCGCCGATCGTCGCTTTTCAATACCGCGCGCATCGATCATCTTTACGAGGATCCGCACGTGCCGGAGCGCCAGCTGATCCTGCACTACGGAGATATGACCGATTCAATGAGCGTGCTGCGCGTGGTAGAGGAGTCGCAGCCCGACGAAATCTACAACCTCGCCGCGCAGAGCCACGTCGCGGTGTCTTTCGAGGAGCCGGAATACACCGCCAATGCGGACGGGCTCGGCGCGCTGCGCCTATTGGAGGCGATCCGGATCCTCGGCCTTGCGAAACGGACCCGTTTTTACCAGGCGTCCACGTCGGAACTCTTTGGCCTGGTGCGTGAAACGCCGCAGCGCGAGACCACGCCGTTCTATCCGCGCTCGCCCTACGGCGTGGCGAAGCTTTATGCGCACTGGATCACCGTCAATTATCGGGAGGCCTACGGGCTGTTCGCCGCCAGCGGCATCCTGTTCAACCACGAGTCGCCGACGCGCG
>CAZPNH010000506.1:0-2599 GCA_964587635.1 uncultured Bordetella sp. | reverse complement strand
CGCGCGAGGCGATCCGCGAGAGCGAGCAGCGCTACCGCCTGATCACCGAGCACGCGGGCGACCTGGTGGCGATGGTGGACCGCGACGGGCGCTGGCTCTACAACAGCCCCTCGTACGCGCGCCTGTTCCGCGCGGAGGATCTCTCCATCGGCGGCGACGCCTTCCGCAACCTGCACGAGGACGACCAGTTCCGCGTGCGCGGCGCGCTGCAGGTGGTGGTGCGCAGCGGCGAATCCTGCCGGCTGCGGCTGCGCCTGCACACGGTGGCCGCCGACGTGCGCCGCTTCGAGGCGCTGGTCCATCCGGTACGGGAGCATGAGGGAGAAATGCGCGGCGAAATCCTCGGGGCGGTGATCGCCGCGCGCGACGTCACCGAGCTGCGCGACCGCGAGGAGCAGCTCGAGGTCGCCGCGCAGGCCTTCGAGCGCATGGCCGAGGCGATGATGATCACCAACGCCGCCGGGCGCATCCTCATGGTCAACCAGGCCTACTCGCGCATCACCGGCTATCCCGCCGACGACGTGCTCGGCCGCCCGGAGAGCGATTTTCGCACCGCCATGCAGCCGCAGGCCTTCTACGACGAGATTTACGCCGGCGTGCTGCGCTTCGGCCACTGGGACGGCACCACCTGGAGCCGCCGCCGCGACGGCACGCTGTACCACGAGTGGCGCAGCGTGAGCGCGGTGCGGGACGCGGAGGAGCGGATCACCCATTTCGTCACCCTGTTCCGGGAACTGGACAGCCGCGGGGCTGACAGCAAGTCAGCCTAGGGTCTTGAAAACCAACACTTTCCTTGCTTCCTGCAGGGGAGTAGACTGCCACGCACTATAAAAATTACAGCTTGGAGACTTGGCGTTGCAGCCCACCAATACGAAGAACCCCGACTACTTCCACAAAGTCGTTGATTGCCAGTGGGCCTGCCCGGCCCATACCCCCGTCCCCGAATACATCCGGCTGATCGCCGCAGGCAGGTACGACGATGCCTACATGGTCAACTGGAAGTCGAACGTGTTCCCCGGCATCCTCGGGCGCACCTGCGACCGGCCCTGCGAGCCCGCCTGCCGCCGCGGCCGCGTCGAGGACGAAAACCTCGCCAAGCCCGAACCCGTCGCCATCTGCCGCCTGAAGCGCGTGGCCGCCGACTACAAGGGCGACATCCAGGCCAAGCTGCCGAAAAAGGCGGACAAGAAGAACGGCAGGAAAATCGCCTGCGTCGGCGCGGGCCCCGCCTCGCTCACCGTGGCGCGCGACCTCGCGCCGCTGGGCTACGACGTCACCGTGTTCGACCAGGACCCGAAACCGGGCGGCATGATCTGGTCGCAGATCCCGCGCTTCCGGTTGCCCGAGGAAGTGATCGACGAAGAGGTCGGCTACATCCTGAACCTCGGCGTGACCTTCAAGCAAAGAAAAATTGAATCCATGAAGGCCCTCATGAAAGAGGGCTACGACGCGATCTTCGTGGGATCGGGAGCGCCCAGGGGCAGGGACCTGGATATTCCCGGCAGGAAAGAAGGCGCGAAGAACATCCACATCGGCATCGACTGGCTGTCCTCGGTGTCCTTCGGGCACACCACCAAGGTCGGCAAGCGCGTCATCGTGCTGGGCGGCGGCAACACTGCCATGGACTGCTGCCGCACCTCCAAGCGCATCGGCGGCGACGACGTGAAGGTCATCGTGCGCTCGGGCTTCGAAGAAATGAAGGCGAGCCCCTGGGAGAAGGAAGACGCCGCGCACGAGGGCATTCCGATCCTGAATTACCTGGTGCCGAAAGAATTTGTCATCAAGGACGGCAAACTGGGCGGCATGGTCTTTGAAAAGGTCAAGGCCGTTTACGATGCAGAGGGAAAAAGATCTTTAGTAAAAACTGAAGAGCCAAATCAATTCTTCGAGTGCGACGATGTCCTAGTCGCGGTGGGGCAGGAGAACGCCTTCCCCTGGATCGAGAAGGATTCCGGCGTCGAATTCGTCAAGGGCATGCCGAAACTGGACAAGGTCACGTTCCAGTCCTCGGTGCCCAACGTGTTTTTCGGCGGCGATTCCGCCTTCGGCCCGAAAAACATCATCTGGGCGGTGGCGCACGGCCACGACGCGGCCATCTCCATCGACAAGCTGCTCAACAAGGAAGTCATCACCGAGCGCCCCGCGCCGGACATGAACCTGATGTCGCAGAAAATGGGCATCCACGAGTGGAGCTACGACAACGAGATCGCCAACGACCTGCGCTTCGCGGTGCCGTGGGCGGATATCAAGAAGACGCTCAAGAACGTGAAGATGGAGGTGGAGCTCGGCTTCGACGCCGCCACCGCCTGGAAGGAAGCCCAGCGCTGCCTCAACTGCGACGTGCAGACCGTGTTCACCGCGCAGATGTGCATCGAGTGCGACGCCTGCGTGGACATCTGCCCGATGGACTGCATCACCTTCACCGCGGATGGGGAGGAAAAAGAATTGCGCACCCGCCTGAGTGCACCTGCGACTAATTTGATCCAGGAGCTGTACATCGGCGGCCCGCTGAAGACCGGCCGCATCATGGCCAAGGACGAAGACGTCTGCCTGCACTGCGGCTTGTGCGCCGAGCGCTGCCCGACGGGCGCCTGGGACA
>CAZPNH010000505.1:0-2604 GCA_964587635.1 uncultured Bordetella sp. | reverse complement strand
GGCCGACGAGGTTCACGAGGCGCGGCAGCGTGCCCCAGGTGAGCGGAATGCCGAGCGCGATCTCGGGCAGCGAGACGAAGGCATCGTCCGCCATCACGCGCCAGTCGAGCGCGACGGCCAGCGCGAGTCCGCCGCCGATGGCGTAGCCCTCGACGGCGGCGAGCGTGACCTGCGGCACTTCCTCCCAGGCCCTCGCCATGCGGTAGCCCAGCGCCGCGATCTCGCGCTGCTGGTCGAGCGGCTGCGCGCCGTTGCCCCAGCGGCTCGCATCTTTCAGGTCCGCGCCGGCGGAAAAGCATTTGCCGCTGCCGCGCACGATGACGACATCCACGTCGCGCTTGGCCGCCAAGCGGCCCGCGCAGGCGATCATTTCGCGCATGAGCGCGGCCGACATCGCGTTGCGCGCCTCGGGCCGGTTCAGCGTCACCGTGGCGACGGCGCCTCTGATTTCGAGTTTCAGGGTGCGATACATGGTCTTAAGCCCTTGTTTTTATGTAGAAGTACGCGCCATCGTGCTATACTCTAGAGTTATCTGGCAACAGTCTATGGGGATCATGGCATGGCGGTAGAACGCACTTTTTCGATTATCAAGCCGGACGCGGTCGCGAAGAACGCCATCGGGCAGATTCTCACGCGCTTCGAGGCGGCCGGCCTGAAGGTCATCGCCGCGCGCATGATGCATCTGTCGCGCGCGCAGGCGGAAGGCTTCTACGCGGTGCACCGCGAGCGGCCGTTCTTCAAGGACCTGGTGGATTTCATGATTTCGGGCCCGGTTCTCGTGCAGGTGCTGCAGGGCGACAACGCCATCATGAAGAACCGCGACCTGATGGGCGCGACCGATCCGAAGAAGGCCGCCAAGGGCACCATCCGCGCCGACTTCGCCGACTCGATCGACGCCAACGCGGTGCACGGCTCGGATGCGCCGGAGACCGCGCGCGCCGAGATCGCCTTTTTCTTCCCGGGATACGAAGTCTTTCCGCGATAGGGGCCATGACGATCAATCTTCTCGGCCTGGACTCGGAGGGCATGGAACAGCTCTTCGCCGGCCTTGGCGAGAAGCCTTTCCGCGCGCGCCAGGTCCTGAAGTGGATCCATCGCCGCGGCGCCGCGGACTTCACCGCGATGACCGACATCGCCAAGGACCTGCGCGGCAAACTGAACCGCGCCGCGTCGATCGAGCCGCCGGCGGTCGTCGGCGACGGCACGGCGCCCGACGGCACGCGCAAGTGGCTGCTCAAGGTGGATGGCGCCAATGCGGTCGAGGCCGTGTTCATTCCCGAAGACGGCCGCGGCACGCTGTGCGTTTCCAGCCAGGCCGGTTGCACGCTCGACTGCCAGTTCTGCTCGACCGGCAAGCAGGGCTTCAGCCGCAACCTGACCGCCGCCGAAATCATCGGCCAGCTTTGGATTGCGAACCAGGCACTCGGCGTGCACGGGCAGCCGGGCGGCGTGGGCGCGGGCAATCGCGCGATCAGCAATGTGGTGTTCATGGGCATGGGCGAGCCGATGCTCAACCTGGACGCCGTGATTCCCGCGGCGCGCCTGATGATCGACGAGAACGGCTACGGCCTGTCGCGCCGGCGCGTCACGGTATCCACTTCCGGCGTGGTGCCGGGCATGGACCGCCTGGCGGAAGAATGCCCGGTCGCGCTCGCCGTATCGCTGCATGCGCCGGACGATGCGCTGCGCGACCGCCTGGTGCCGATCAACCGCAAGTACCCGATCCGCGAGCTGATGCAAGCCTGCAACCGTTACCTCGAGCGCGCGCCGCGCGATTTCATCACCATGGAGTACGTGATGCTCGACGGCGTCAACGACTCGGATGCGCAGGCGAAGGCGCTGCTCGGGATCGCCGCGCAGCTGCGCTGCAAGTTCAACCTGATCCCGTTCAACCCGTTCCCGGATTCGGGCTTCAAGCGCTCGTCGCCGGAGCGCATCCGCCGCTTCGCCGAAGTGCTGCAGCGCGCCGGGCTCACCGTCACCACGCGCAAGACGCGCGGCGACGACATCGACGCCGCCTGCGGCCAGCTCGCGGGCGACGTCGCCGACCGCACGCGCCGCAGCAAGACTGTCCCCATCACGGAGCTCCGCGCATGATCCGCCTGCCGTTTTCGCTGGTTGCCGCGCTGCTCGCCACGGCGCTCCTCATCGCCGGCTGCGACGGCGCGAAGCTGGGGCGGAGCGAGCCCGAGCCGGTCGTCGAATCGCCGGGCATCGCCGGCGACGTGGGCGATCCGCGCAACCGCGCCAAGGTGCACGCCGAACTCGCCGCGCTCTACTACGGCCGCGGCAACATGGCGGTCGCGCTCGAGGAACTGCGCATCGCCCAGTCCGCCGACGCCAGCTACCCGCTCACCTACAGCCTGTTCGGGCTGGTCTACATGGAATTACGCGAGTACCAGCTGGCGCAGACCAACTTCGAGCGCGGGCTGCGCCTGTCGCCGACCGACCCGGACATCAACCATAACTACGGCTGGTTCCTGTGCCAGAGCGGGCGCGAGAACGAGTCGATCAAGTATTTCCAGCAGGCGGTGAAAAATCCGCTCTACCCGGCGCCCTGGCGCTCGTATTCCGCCGCCGGCATCTGCTCGATGCGCAAGAACA
>CAZPNH010000504.1:0-2604 GCA_964587635.1 uncultured Bordetella sp. | reverse complement strand
GCCGGCAGCCAGCCGAGCTTCACGGCGAACAGCAGGATGAGCAGGATGCCGAGCCAGAAATTGGGCGTGGACAGCCCCCAGAGCGCGAACACGTTGGCCGCGTAGTCCCGCCAGGTATCCCGATAGACCGCGGCGGTGATGCCCGCAGTTATTCCTATGGCCAGCGCGATGACGATCGCCATCGAGGCGAGCTGCGCGGTCACCGGCAGCTTTTCGCGGATCAGCTCGGTCACCGGCTTCTGGATGCGCAGCGATTCGCCCAGGTCGCCGTGCAGCACGCCCCTGATCCAGTGGAAGTACTGCACCGGCAGCGGCTGGTCGAGGTGCATCTTCTGCCGCAGGTGCGCGATGACGGTCGGGTCCTGGTCCTCGCCCGCGAGGATCATCGCCGGATCCCCGGGCAGCAGCTGCTGCAGCCCGAAGATCAGGACTGTGACGAAGAACAGCGTCGGCAGGATGCTCGCCAGGCGCCTGGCGAGATATTTGCCCATGACCTTCTCCCGCCTACATCTTCAGCCCTTGAACCCGCACCAGGCCGTCCGGCACCGCGCGCAGGCCCGTGAGCTTGGCGCTGTGCGCCCACAGCCAGTGGCGGTGGTACAGGTAGATGATCGGGCGGTCCTTCTGGATCTGCACCGCGGCCTTGTCGTAGGCCGCCGCGCGCTTCGCCGGATCGAGCTGCGTGCGCGTCTCGACGATCTGCTTTTCCACGTCCTGGTTGCAGTAGCCGGAATAGTTGAGCGGCGCGCCGCACCCCAGGTGCGCCTGCAGGTTGCCGTCGGGATCGGCGCGCCCGCTCCAGGCCAGCATGTACGCCTCGTACTGGCCCTTCTCGGCGAGATTGAGCGACGTGGCGAACTCCGTGGCCTGGATCTTGATGTCGAAACCCGCCTCCTTCGCCATCGCCTGCACCACCTGGGCGAGCTTCTGCGTGCCGGAGTCGTTCGGCGTCATCATGGTGAAGCTCGGATTGGGCACCCCCGCCTCGGCAAGCAGCTTCTTCGCGCGCGCGACGTCGCGTTTGGGGATCGGCGCGCTCTTGCCGTAGTAACGGTTGCTCGGCGCGACCCACTGGTTGCCGGGCGAGGCCTCGCCGTCCATCGCCACCTGCACCAGGCCGTCGCGGTCCAGCGAGAGCTCCAGCGCCTCGCGCACGCGCGGGTCCTTGCCGAGCGGATTCTTCTGCGCCATGTCGCTCTTGCCGGTGTTGATGGTGAGCCCCTGGTAGCCGATCTCGACGATGCTCGCCACCCTGAAGCGCGCGTCGCTCTTGACGCCCGCGACATCCGAACCGGCGAGGCGTTCGATGAAATCGAGCTGCCCGGAGCGCAGGTTGGCGAGGCGCACCGTGGCGTCCACGATCGGCAGGTAAGTGACGCGCTCGAAATGGATCTGGCCCTTGTTCCAGTAGGCCGGGAATCGCTCGAGCACGATGCGGTCCTGCGCCACGCGCTCGACGAATTTGAACGGCCCGGCGCACACCGGGTTGGCGCCGAACTTGTCGCCCGCCGCGGCGGCGGCCTTGGGCGAGACCATCATGCCGGCGCGGTCGGTCAGCAGCGCGAGCAGCGGCGCGAACGGCGCATTGAGGTTGATGCGCACCGTGAGCGGATCCACCACGTCCACGCTCGCCACCGGCGTCAGTTCGCCCCGCCGGGTCGAGCCCGCCATGGTCTTGTGGCGCTCGATGTTGAATTTCACCGCGGCGGCGTCGAACTTCTCGCCGTCGTGGAAGGTGACGCCGGGCCGCAGTTTCAAGGTCAGCGTCTTGTTGTCGGCCGACCACTCGTGCGAAGTGGCCAGCATCGGCACGATGTTGAGCTTCTCGTCCAGGTCGAACAGCTTGTCGCACAGCGCCGAGAACACGATGCGGCCGACGAAGGTGCGCCCCAGCGTGGGGTCGAGGATGTCGGGGTCTTCCGCGAGGCCGATGCGAAGTGTTTGTGCATTTGCAGAAATCGCAATTCCAGCCGCGAGTGCGAAAACCCATTTTTTCATTTTCATGACATCTCCTTATTGTCTGAAGGCTGCTTGAAGCCGGGTCAGGCGCTCATTGACCGGCATCAAGGCTGCACTGGCAGCCGCTTGCGGGATTTCCTTCCAGAAATGGCAGGCCACGCCATCCTGGAGCGCGGGCTCCTCCGCCGCGCACCGCGCACGGGCATAGGCACAGCGCGTGCGGAAGCGGCAGCCGGAGGGCGGATCGATGGGACTCGGCACGTCCCCTTCAAGCAGGATCCGTGCCCCGCTTCGCTCCTTCACGAGCCCGGGCTCGGGCACCGGGATCGCCGACAGCAGCGCCTGCGTATACGGATGGCGCGGGCGTTCGAACAACTCGCGCTTGCCGGAAATCTCGACGATTTTCCCCAGGTACATCACCGCAACGCGCGCGGCGATGTGGCGCACCACCGCCAGGTCGTGCGCGATGAAGATGTAGGCGAGGCCCAGCCGCCGCTGCAGGTCCTGCAGCAGGTTGATCACCTGCGCCTGGATGGAGACGTCCAGCGCGGATACCGGTTCGTCGCAGACGATGAGCTTCGGCTCCACCGCCAGCGCGCGCGCGATGCCGATGCGCTGGCGCTGGCCGCCGGAGAATTCGTGCGG
>CAZPNH010000503.1:0-2605 GCA_964587635.1 uncultured Bordetella sp. | reverse complement strand
GCGTTGCCCTTTTCGGTCAGGGCGAACACGTCGGCATCCTTGATGATGGTGGGGCGCAGGCTGCTCATGTCCCGGATTTTAAGCCGATTTTCGCCGGATCATGTACGCTCCCCCGCCGGAGGCGTACCCATGAAATCGACCTTTCGTTCTGCTGTCGTGCTTGCCGCCGTGCTGCTTGCCGCCCTGCCCGCGCGGGCCGCGGATTTCCCCGCACCCAAAGAAGGCGACTGGGTGGCGCGCGATTTCCGCTTCCACACCGGCGAAGTGCTCCCCGAAGTGCGCCTGCACTACACCACCCTCGGCGCGCCCACCGGCGAACCGGTGCTGGTCCTGCACGGCACCTCCGGCGCCGGCGCCAACATGCTGACCGGCGATTTCGGCGGCGAGCTGTTCGGGCCCGGGCAGCCGCTCGACGCGAGCCGCTACTACATCATCCTGCCGGACGCGCTGGGCACCGGGAAATCCACCCGGCCCTCCGACGGCCTGCGCGCGAAATTCCCGCGCTACAACTACGACGACATGGTGCTGGCGCAATACCGCCTCGTGACCGAAGGCCTGGGCGTGAAGCACCTGCGCGTGATCGTCGGCAATTCCATGGGCGGCATGCAGGCGTGGATCTGGGGCGCGAAGTATCCCGGCTTCATGGACGCGCTCGTGCCGATGGCCTGCCTGCCGGTGGCGATGTCGGGGCGCAACTGGATGCTGCGCCGGATGCTCACGCAGTCCATCCGCAACGACCCGGAATGGAACGGCGGCAACTACGCCGCGCAGCCGCGCAACATGCAGACGCACCTGCTCACCTACAACCTCGCCACCATCGGCGGCAACCAGGCGCTCTACAAGCAGGCGCCCTCGTCGCAGATGGGCGACGACATCATCGCCAAATTCCTTTCGCAGCCCTTCCGCGGCGACGCCAACGACGTGCTCTACCAGTGGGAATCCTCGGCCGACTACGACCCGTCGCCCGGCCTCGAGCGCATCACCGCGATGGTGGTGGCGATCAACGCCTCGGACGACGAGCGCAACCCGCCCGAGCTTGGCGTGATGGAGCGCGAAATCAATCGCGTCAAGAATGGCCGCTACGTGCTGCTGCAGGGCGGCCCCGACACGCGCGGCCACGGCACAACGGGACTGGCGAAGCTGTGGAAGCAGAACCTGGTGGAACTGCTGCAACAGGCGCCCCGGCGGTAGCAACTAAGGACTACACTGTTCGATAGCGGACATAGGCCTCGTCCGCTGGAATACACTGTCAGCGCATGTGTTTGCCAAAGGTGTCTCGCGTCGCGGCACCCGGCAGTCCCTTCCCGACGCTCACCAGCATGGAGGAAGCAAGAACATGAATGCATTCAATCGGATCCATAAGGTTCTCGGCGCCGGCGCCATCGCCGTCGCGTTCGCGGGCTGCGCCATGATGTCGACCACCAAGAACGTCAGCGTCACGCTGAGCGGCAGCGAGCAGGTGCCGCCGGTCAGCACCGCGGCCTCGGGCAGCGGCTCCTTCACCGTCATGGAAGACCACTCGGTGAGCGGCAGCGTCACGATCGCGGGACTCGCGCCCGCGGCGGCGCACATTCACGTCGGTGCACGCGGCACGAACGGGCCGGTCGCGATCGGGCTGGTCAAGTCTTCCGACACCGTATGGGTCGTACCCGCCGGCGCCAAATTCAACGACGACCAGTACAAAGCCTTCCTGGCTGGCGGGACCTACGTCAATTTCCACACGCCCGCCAATAAGGGCGGCGAGATCCGCGGCCAACTGCAGCCTTAGTATTGCTTGGCGGCGCCGCGGCAGAGCCGCGGCGCTAAGCCTCGCTCAGGTAGCGCGCGCCCCATTTCTTGATGGCGGCGATCACGGGCACGAAACTCTCGCCCTTCGCGGTCAGCCGGTATTCCACCTTCGGCGGCACCTCGCCGAAATCCTTGCGGTCGATGAGCCCGGTCTGGGTCAGCGCCTTCAGCTCGCGGCTCAGCACGCGCGGCGCGATTTCGCCGGAGCCCTCCGTGCCGCGCAGCAGGCCGCTGCGGATCTCGCCGTAGCGGCGCGGGCCGTTCTTCAGGTCCCAGACGATGCGCAGCTTGTATTTGCCGCTGATCATTTTCTGGAACGCGGCCACCGGGCAGCCGCAGCCCGGCGCGGATCTGCCGCGCGCCGCCGTTTCGGCGACGGCGTTTTCAGTATCATTTTTGTCCATACTTGCATTCCAGCCCGTTGAGGTGCCCAATCATAGGATGATTCTCATCACCGGCGCTACCGGACTCAACGGCAACGCGGTATTGCAGCGGCTCTCGGCGAAGGGCATCCCGGTGCGCGCGCTGACGCGCAGCATCGCCAAGGCCGGCGCGATTGCCTCGCTGCCCGACGTCGAGCTCGCGGAAGGCGACATGGCGCGCCCCGAAACGCTTGCCGGCCCGCTGAAAGGCATCGAGCGCGCGATGCTGATCTCCTCCTCGGACCCGTCGATGCAGCAGGTCCAGACGAACTTCGTCGACGCCGCGAAAAAAGCCGGCGTGAAGCACGTGGTCAAGCTCTCGGGGATCATGCCGGAAACCGACTCCGCCTTCCGCTTCGCGCGCATGCACGGCGAGATCGAAAAATACCTCGAGG
>CAZPNH010000502.1:0-2612 GCA_964587635.1 uncultured Bordetella sp. | reverse complement strand
GATGCTCCCGGCGATTTCCTTCACCGCGGCAAAGTCCACATCGCCGGCGAGCTTGCCGTCCGGCTGCCGGTTGACGCCGACGTCGATGACGCAGGCTCCCGGTTTGACCATGCCCGCGGTGATGAGTTTCGCGCGGCCGACCGCGGCGACGAGGATGTCCGCCTGCCTCGTCACCGCCGCGAGATTCGCCGTCTTCGAATGGCAGATGGTGACGGTGGCGTCCTTTTGCAATAGCAGCAGCGCAAGCGGCTTGCCGACGATGGTCGAGCGGCCGACGATCGTCGCGTTCTTGCCGGGGAGCGGCACACCCGCGTACTCGATCAGCCGCATCACCCCGGCCGGGGTTCCGGGGACGAAGCCGGGCCGCCCCTGCATCAACGCCCCGAGGTTGACGGCATGGAACCCGTCCACGTCTTTCGCCGGCGACACGGCGGCGAGCACGCGGTCAGCGCCGATCTGCCGCGGCAGCGGCAGCTGCACGAGGATGCCGTGCACGCGCGGATCGGCGTTCAGCTGGGCCACCCGTTCCAGCAGCGCGCTTTCGGAAACGCCGTCCGGAAATTCATGGACTTCGGAACGGACGCCGGTCTCCGCGCAGGCGCGCGCCTTGTTTCGCACGTAGACGCGCGAGGCCGGATCGTCGCCGGCGAGGATGGCGGCAAGGCCGGGGCGTACCCCGCGCGCCGCGAGCGAATCGACGGCGCTTTTTTGCGCCGCACGCACAGCTGCGGCGAGCGATTTTCCGTCGATCAATGTGGCGGCCATGGCATACTATAAATCACCCCGTTCCACTGTCCCGCGTCGAATCCCCCCTCTCACCTCTACAAGAGATAAAGCAGGAGGAAGATATGTCCGCCGTTCCGCAACAACCCGCGGCCAACGATTCTGACGGCCTGGAAACCCAGGAATGGCTCGATGCGCTCGAAGCCGTGCTGGAGCGCGAGGGCAGCGAGCGTGCGCACTACCTCATCGAGAAGCTCACCGAGAAGGCGCGTACCTCGGGGGTCTACCTGCCGTTCTCGCCGTTCACGCCGTACGTCAACACCATTCCGGCGCACATGGAAGAGCGCTCGCCCGGCGACCCCGCGCTCGAGGAACGCATCCGCTCCTTCTGCCGCTGGAACGCGATGGTGATGGTGGCGCGCGCCAACAAGAACGACGACGAGCTGGGCGGCCATATCGCCAGCTTCGCCTCGGTGGGCACGCTGTTCGGCGTCGGCCAGAACCATTTCTGGAACGCGCCGCACGAGGGGCACGGCGGCGACCTGGTGTATTTCCAGGGCCACTCCTCGCCGGGCATCTACGCGCGCGGCCTGCTCGAAGGCCGCTTCACCGAGGAGCAGCTGCTCGATTTCCGGCGCGAAGTGGACGGCAAGGGCGTGTCTTCCTATCCGCATCCCTGGCTGATGCCGGACTACTGGCAGTTCCCGACCGTGTCCATGGGCCTTGGACCGATCCAGGCGATCTACATGGCGAGGTATCTCAAGTACCTGCAGGCGCGCGGCCACGCGCAGACGGAAAACAGGAAAGTCTGGGTGTTCTGCGGCGACGGCGAGATGGACGAGCCCGAATCGCTGGGCGCGATCGGCATGGCGGCGCGCGAGAAGCTCGACAACCTGATTTTCATCGTCAACTGCAACCTGCAGAGGCTGGACGGGCCGGTGCGCGGCAACGGCAAGATCATCCAGGAACTGGAAGGCGAATTCCGCGGCGCGGGCTGGAACGTGATCAAGTTGATCTGGGGCGGCTACTGGGACGCGCTGCTCGCGCGCGACAAGGAAGGCCGCCTGCGCAAGATCATGGAGGACACGGTCGACGGCGAGTACCAGAACTTCAAGGCCAACGACGGCGCCTTCGTGAGGAAGAATTTCTTCGGCAAGGATCCGAAAGTCCTCGAGATGGTCTCGCGCATGAGCGACGAGGACATCTGGCGCCTGAACCGCGGCGGCCACGATCCGCACAAGATCTACGCCGCGTACTCGGCGGCGGCGAAGCACAAGGGACAGCCCACCGTCATTCTCGCCAAGACCATCAAGGGCTACGGCCTGGGCAAGCAGGGCCAGGCGAAGAACCCGACGCACCAGCTGAAGAAGGTGGACATCGCGACCATCCGCGAGATGCGCGACCGCTTCAACGTGCCCATCCCGGACGACCAGCTGGAGAAGCTGCCGTTCTACGTGCCGCCGGCCGATTCGCCGGAGATGAAATACCTGCAGGAGCGCCGCCAGGCGCTGGGCGGGTTTTTTCCGCAGCGCCGGCAGAAGTCGGAAGCCACGCCGGCCGTTCCGCCGCTGTCGAGCCTGGACCAGGTGCTCAAGGGCTCGGGCGAAGGCCGCGAGATCTCGACCACCATGGCGTTCGTGCGCGTCCTCACCGCGCTGGTGCGCGACAAGGAGCTGGGCAAGCGCATCGTGCCGATCGTGCCGGACGAGGCGCGCACCTTCGGCATGGAAGGCATGTTCCGCCAGCTCGGCATCTTCGCGCCCGAGGGCCAGAAGTACGAGCCGGTCGACAAGGACCAGGTGATGTACTACCGCGAGGACAAGCAGGGTCAGATACTCGAGGAAGGCATCAACGAGGCGGGCGCGATGTGCTCGTCGATCGCGGCGGCG
>CAZPNH010000501.1:0-2613 GCA_964587635.1 uncultured Bordetella sp. | reverse complement strand
GGGCGCGCTCGACATCTCCTCCGGCTCCTCGCGCGGCATCAAGATCCGCGACCGCAGCGGCCCGCGCCACGGCAAGCTGCTGGAGCTGCCGGTGATCGGCCGGGTGGCCGCCGGCAGCCCGATCCTCGCCGAAGAACACGTCACGGCGCGCTACCAGATGGACCCCAACCTGTTCACGCCGCGCGCCGATTACCTGCTGCGCGTGCGCGGCCTGTCGATGCGCGATGCCGGCATCCTCGAGGGCGACCTGCTCGCGGTGCACCGCACGCCGGAAGCGCAAAGCGGCCAGGTGGTGGTCGCGCGCATCGGCGACGAAGTGACGGTCAAGCGCCTGAAGCGCCGCGGCCACGCGGTGCAGCTGCTGCCCGAGAACCCCGACTTCGAGCCGATCGAGCTCGACCTGCGCCAGGATGAAATGACCATCGAAGGCATCGCCGTCGGCGTGATCCGCAGCGGCAAGAGCCTGTAGGAAAGCGCCAGAGAAACGGCTTTAACCGCGGGTCGTCGGCCGCGGCAGCGGTGCCTCGGGGCACCCGCCCTGCGTCCCCTATAATGCGGGGCGCATTTCCCAGTCCCGATGACCCCTCCCAGCAACGCCACGGCCCGCAGCCCGGCCTCCGCCAAAATCAGCCTTCGCCAGTCGGCCGATCCGCAGCGCGTGCTGGCCGACCGCGTAGAGCAGCTCTACAGCCAGGCGCCGACGGCGATCATCGCGACCTTCGTCATCAGCATCATCGCGGCCTACGAGCTGTGGGACCAGCAGTACTTCGGGGTCCTGCTTTTCTGGGGCCTGCTGGTGCTGGCGATGACCGCCTTGCGCACCGTGCTGTACCTCGGCTACCGCAAGAGCGCGACCAAGGTCAAGGAAGCGGCGCAATGGCTGCGCTGGATGGGGCTGAGCGCGCTGACCGCGGGCTCCACCTGGGGCTTCGCCGGCGCCGTGTTCTTTCCTTCCCACGCCGACGTGCAGCAGGTGTTCCTCGCCTTCCTGCTCTCCGTGCTGGTCGCGGGCGGCGTGCCGATCTACGCGGTGTCATGGCCGATCTACGCCGCCTACGCGGCCGGCATCCTGTTTCCGTTCACCTACGTGCTGGCGACGTTCGGCAACAAGCTGTTCGCCGAAATCGCGCTGATCATCCCTGCCTTCTATGTGCTGAACGTGGGCATCGCCTACCGGCTGAACCGTGTGTTCAACTCGGGGTACCGCCTGCGGCACGCCTACGGCAAGCTGACCGAGGACTACACCGCGCTCAACCAGCGGCTCGAGCAGCAGCTCATCGAACTGGAAGAGGCGCGCCGCCAGGTCGAGGCCTCGGGCCGCAAGCTGGCGCTGTTCGCCGAACGTTCGCCGATCGCGGTATTCGAGTTCGACCCCGAGGGCCGCATCATCACCATGAACCCGGCCGCTGAAACGCTGTTCGGCTACAGCTCGAGCGAACTGGTCGGACGCCCCGGCACCGACACGCTGTTCCCGGCCGCCGCCGCAGCCGACATCCGGGAGCGCTGGCGCGACCTGATCCGCGCGCGCGAGCCGCTGTTCGGCCTGCGCTTCGTCACCGCGCGCCGCGACGGCGCCGAGATCGTCTGCGAGTGGAGCCTGACCCCGCTCGTCAACCAGGAGCAGCGCGTCATTTCGGTGATCGTGCAGGGGCGCGACATCACCCAGCAGCTCGAAGCCGAGCGCATGAAGCAGGAATTCACCTCCACCCTGAGCCACGAGCTGCGCACGCCGCTCACGTCCATCATCGGTTCGCTGCAGCTCATCAATTCGGGCGTGATGGGCGAAATCGAGAAGGACATCCTCGAGCTGACCTCCATCGCGGAGCGCAACGGCCAGCGGCTGCTCGACCTCATCAACGACATCCTCGACGTCGAGAAAATCGAGTCGGGCAAGCTCACGCTGTTCACCGAGACGCTCGAGCTGGGCGAGCTGCTGGGCGAATCGCTGGCGCTGAACCGCGGCTTCGCCGAGCGCTTCCAGGTGCGCCTCGCCACCGTCGGCGATCTGCTGCCGGTCAAGGTAAGCGCCGACCGCAAGCGCGTGCTGCAGGTGATGACCAACCTGCTCTCCAACGCGGCCAAGTTCTCGCCGGAGGGCGCCACCGTGGAAGTGACCATGGAGAGCGTCGACGGCGTGGTGCGCGTCGGCGTGCACGATTCCGGGCCGGGCATCCCGGAGAGCTTCCGTGGCCGGATCTTCGGCCGCTTCGCCCAGGCCGACATGTCGCACACCCGCCAGAAGGGCGGCACCGGCCTCGGCCTGGCGATCTGCAAGCGCCTGCTCGAAATGATGGGCGGGCGCATCGGGTTTTCCGACCGCGCCGGCGGCGGCACCACCTTCTGGTTCGAATTGCCCAAGCAGGGCTGAAAGGACACCATGCCCGCGCAACCGCTGGTCCGCATCTGCTACGTCGAGGACGACGAGGACATCCAGAGAATCGTGCGCATGTCGCTCGAGCGCGTCGGCAAGATGACGGTGGAAGTCGTCAGCGACCCGATGGTGGCGATCGAGCGCATGATCGCCTTCAAGCCCGAGCTGGTGATGCTCGACTGGATGATGCCCGGCATGGACGGACCGACGCTGCTGCGCAGGATGCGCGACGTCGAGGAAAC
>CAZPNH010000500.1:0-2614 GCA_964587635.1 uncultured Bordetella sp. | reverse complement strand
CGCGGTGTGGTGCGCGCGGGCGTACCGCGAATACGAGGGGCTGTATGACGTCACGCTGCTGCTGGTGACTCAGCAAAGCGGCGTCGAAGCCCTGGTATCGAAGCTCACCATGCAGGCCGTGGCGTACGATAACGCCGTCGCCCTGGCGAAGCGGTTCGTGGAGACGATCAAGTGGACCCGGTGATCTGGATCGAGATTCTTTCGCGCCAGCAGGACGTCGTCGCGCGCCACCGGTTCTCCGGCGCGGACATCAGGATCGGCCGGGCCTACGACAACGACGTCGTCGTCGATGATCCGTACGTGGCGCCGCATCACCTGCGGCTGGTTCGCGGCGACGGCGGCGGACTCGTCGCGGAAAACATGGGCAGCGCCAACGGCCTGTTCCGCGACGGCGATGCCGCCCGGCAGGAACGCCTCGCGATCGACGGCGACAGCGTCTACCGGATCGGCGCCACCCGGTTCCGCGTCCGGGACGCGCTGTACGCGGTGGCCCCGGAAAAAATCGCCAGGGCGCCCGTGCGCGTTTGGCCGCAGGCTCTGGCATTGGCGGCCGCGCTGCTGGGATTGGAAATGCTTACGCTGTGGCTGCGCGAAACCGGCGAGCCGACCCTGTCGCGCTATGCCGTGCCCGCCCTCGCGATGGTTGCTTTCGTTACTGCTTGGACGACGATGTGGGCGGTGCTGTCGCGGGTCTTTTCGGGCCGCGCCAGGTTCGAGCGCCACCTGCTCGTCGCCCTCGGCGGACTGGTCGTCTTCTCGTTCTACGTCCAGGTCATGGAATACGCCGCCTTCGCGTTCTCGCTGCCGGCGCTGCCGAGATACCAGTTTTTCGGCATGTGGCTGATGGTCGCGGCAACATGCTATTTCCACCTGCGCGCCATCGGGCCCGGCCGGCTCCTGCTCAAGGGCGGCGGCGTCGCGGCGATTTGCGCGGTCGCCATCGCCACCCAGATCCTGATGCAGCGGGAAGAGCGCACGAATGTCGATCAGCAGAATTTCGTGCGCCGGCTGGAACCCCCGGGCCTCAGGCTGGTCGCGCCGACCACGGAAACGGCTTTTTTCGCCAGCGCCGCGCGCTTGAAAGGCGGCCTGGACAAGGCCCGGACGGAAGAACCGTCCGCGGATATCGGATCTGCGGCTTCCGACGACGACTAGCGCTTCAGCGCCAGCGTCACGCCGTCGCCGATCGGCACCAGGGAAATATCGACGCGGCGGTCGCCGTGCAGTTTTTTGTTGAAGGCGCGGATCGCCTTCGTGTCCGCTGTCCGGTTTTTGCGGTCGATGACGCTGCCGTGCCACAGCGTGTTGTCGATGGCGATGAGGCCGCCCTTGCGCAGCAGCTTCAGGCAGCGCTCGTAGTAGTTCTGGTAGTTGGTCTTGTCGGCGTCGATGAAGGCGAAATCGAACTTGCCCTTCAGGGTCTTCAGCGTGTCGAGCGCCGGCGCGAGCCGCAGCGAGATTTTCTTTTCGACGCCGGCCATTTTCCAGTGCCGTCGCGCCACGGCAGTCCATTCTTCGCTCACATCGCAGCAGATGATTTTCCCGCCCGGCGGCAGCGCGAGCGCCACCGCCAGCGACGAATAGCCGGTGAAGGTGCCGATCTCGATGCAGCGCTTCGCGCCGAGCGCCCGCACCAGCACCTGCATGAGCGCGGCCTGGTCGGGCCCGATCTGCATGGTGCCGAACGGAATTTTGCGCGTCACCGCGCGCAGCCGGCGCTGCACCGCGGTTTCGCGCGCGCCCGTCGCGGCGACGTAGGCGGCGAGTTTATCGGGCAAATCGATGGGGCCGCGCGCCATGATCAGCCCAGGAACAACCGGTAGGCCGGGTTGCGCGTTTCGTCGACGCAGGGGTAGCCGAGTTTGCCGAGAAAGCGGCGGAATTCGCTCATCTCCCTTTTCGGCACCTGCATGCCGACCAGCACGCGGCCGTAGTCGGCGCCGTGGTTGCGGTAGTGGAACAGGCTGATGTTCCAGCTTGGGTTCATCGAACGCAGGAATTTCATCAATGCGCCCTGGCGTTCCGGAAATTCGAAACGATAGAGCAATTCGTTCCTCGCAAGCGTCGAGCGCCCGCCCACCATGTGGCGTACGTGCGACTTGGCGATTTCATTGTTGGACAGGTCGAGCGTGCGGCAGCCCGCGCGCGCGAGGCGGCGCACGATGCGGCCGGTTTCCTCCTGCCCCTGCACGCCCACGCCGACGAAGATGTGCGCCGCTTCCGGGCCCGACATGCGGTAGTTGAATTCGGTGATGTTGCGCCCGCTCAGCGTCTCGCAGAAGCGCCGGAAGCTGCCGCGCCGCTCCGGGATCGTCACCGCCAGCACGGCTTCGCGGTGCTCGCCCAGTTCCGCCTGCTCGGCGACGAAGCGCAGCCGGTCGAAATTGGTGTTGGCGCCCGACGCGATGGCGACCAGGGTTTTACCGCGCGCGCCGCGCTTTCCAACCCAGGCCTTCGCGCCCGCGATCGCCAGCGCGCCCGCGGGCTCGAGCACCACGCGCGTGTCCTCGAACACGTCCTTGATGGCGGCGCAGATTTCGTCGGTATCCACCAGCACCATCTCGTCCACGAGGTCGCGCGCGAGGCGGAAAGTCTCCTCGCCCACCTGCTTCAC
>CAZPNH010000499.1:0-2617 GCA_964587635.1 uncultured Bordetella sp. | reverse complement strand
AGCCCTGCGTCACCAGGAGATACGCGCCCGTCTCGTCCTTCTTCGCCTTGGCCTGGCCGACCTGCTTCGCCAGGGCGTTGCGCTCGGCTTGCAGCTTCTCGGTGCGCGTCTGGATATTTTTCCTTTTTTCCTCGAGCAGATTGAAACCCGCGACGTCGAGTTGATAGCCGCGCGCCGCCAGGCACTTCGCCACCGAGTCGATGTCGTTCCTGAGCAAATTGATGTCGATCATTTCGGTTTTTTTTGCGCTTCGGCGTTGCGTCGGTGCAGCTCTTCCAGTTTTTCGCGGATCCTGCCTTCCAGGCCGCGTTCGGTGGGCCGGTACCAGCCCACCTCCGGCATGCCCTCCGGCAGGTAGGTTTCCCCCGCCGCAAAAGCGTCCGCTTCGTCGTGCGCGTAGCGGTAGTCCTTGCCGTAGCCGAGATCCTTCATCAGCCGCGTCGGCGCGTTGCGGATGTGCAGCGGCACCGGCCGCGTGCCGTCCCCGGAGACGAACGCGCGGGCGGCATTATAGGCGTTGTAGACCGCGTTCGACTTCGCCGCCACCGCCATGTAGATCACGGCTTCGGCCAGCGCCAGTTCGCCTTCGGGCGAGCCCAGCCGCTCATAGGTCTCGGTCGCGTCCAGCGCGAGCCGCAGCGCGCGCGGGTCGGCGAGGCCGACGTCCTCCACCGCCATGCGCACCACGCGGCGCGCGAGGTAGAGCGGGTCGGCGCCGCCATCGAGCATGCGCACCAGCCAGTAGAGCGAGGCATCGGGGTCCGAGCCGCGCACGGACTTGTGCAGCGCCGAGATCTGGTCGTAGAACTGCTCGCCGCCCTTGTCGAAGCGGCGCAGGTTCTTGGCCAGCGTTTCCTCGACAAAAGCGCCCTCGATGGTTTTGTCTTTTCCCCCCGATGCGTTTTCCAGGATTTCAACGGCATTCAGCAATCGCCGCGCGTCGCCGTCGGCGAAACCGATGAGGCGGGCCCTGGCGCTGTCATCGAACGAATTGCCGGTCTTGTCCAGCAACGCGGACAAATCAGCGTCGGCCAGGCTCTCGAGAACGTAGACCGTGGCGCGCGACAGCAGCGCCGAATTCACTTCGAACGAGGGATTCTCGGTGGTGGCGCCGACGAAGGTGAACAGGCCGCGCTCGACGAACGGCAAGAAGGCATCCTGCTGCGCCTTGTTGAAGCGGTGCACTTCGTCGACGAACAGGATCGTCCTGCGCCCGCTCGTGGCGAGCGTCTGCTCGGCGGCCTGCACTGCGTCGCGGATGTCCTTGACGCCGGAGAGTACCGCCGACAGCGCGATGAACTCGGCGTCGAAGGCCTGCGCCATCAGGCGCGCGAGGGTGGTCTTGCCCGATCCTGGCGGCCCCCACAGGATCATCGAGTGCGGCTTGCCGGATTCGAAGGCGGCGCGCAGCGGCTTGCCCGGCCCGAGCAGCTGCTTCTGGCCTACGACCTCATCAAGCGAACGCGGGCGGAGTTTCTCGGCGAGCGGCGCAGCCGCCTGCGGGCCGGCAAAGAGGTCAGTCCCCAAGGACGTCCGCCCCTTTGGGCGGGGTAAAACGGAAAGTGCCGGCTTCGAACTGCGGGTTGCGCTGCATGTTCGTGAAGCGCAGCACGGTGGTCTGGCCGAAATGATCCACCAGCTCCATCGCGTCCACGCCCGAAGCCGACATGCCGAGGCGGATGCGCTCGAAGCCGGATTCTTTTTCCTTCGGCTTCGCTTCCAGCCACTCCAGGCCGTCCTTCTCGCCCGCCTCGACGAGGTCGAAGGACTTCTCGATGTCGGAGGCGCCCGCCAGCAGCGCCGCCGGCGTCGACCCGAGCACGCGCGCGACCTTGCGCACCGTCACCTGGTTCAGGTCCGTGTCGTGGATCCACACGCGGTCGCCGTCGCCGACGATGGTCTGCGGCGGCTTGACGTAGGTCCAGCGGAAGCGGCCCGGGCGCAGGAAGGCGAAATTGCCCCTCGACTCCTGCACCGGCTTGCCGCTCTTGTCGTAGACCTTCTGCTCGAAATCGGCGCGCGCCGACTGGGTGGTGCGCAGGTAGCTCTGGAAGCGCTCCAGGGCCGCCGCGCCCGCATTCTGGAAAAACAACATGAAACCCAACGCTAGGAAAATCCTGGCCATGGCGCTACTCCACTTTTGCCGGAACGAGAACCTCGCGGTTGCCGTTGGTCTGCATGGAAGAAACCAGCCCCGCGCGCTCCATGTCCTCGATCAGGCGCGCGGCGCGGTTGTAGCCGATCCGCAGGTGCCGCTGCACCAGCGAGATCGACGGGCGGCGCGTGCGTACGACGATTTCGACCGCCTGGTCATATAGAGGGTCCTTCTCGCCGGAAGGTTCACCATTCGGCCCCGCCCCGCCGTCATCGGCCGATGCGGGCTCGAGCACGTCCTCGATATATTCGGGCTTCGCGAGAGATTTTAGATGTTCAACTACTTTATGCACCTCGTGGTCGGCCACGAAGGCGCCATGGATGCGCTGCGGCAGGCCGGTGCCGGCCGGCAGGTAGAGCATGTCGCCCGAGCCGAGCAGCGCGTCCGCCCCGGACTGGTCGAGGATGGTGCGCGAATCGATCTTGGAGGCGACCTGGAAGGCGATGAGCGTCGGGATGTTGG
>CAZPNH010000498.1:0-2618 GCA_964587635.1 uncultured Bordetella sp. | reverse complement strand
CGCGCCAGCGCGCGCGAGCCTTTTGCCGCGCGCTTCTACGACGTGCGCCACGCGGTGCCCGGCAACTTGCACGCGGTGGAACGCAACCGGCGGCTGGCGGCGGCGGCGCTCGGCTACCCGCTCGCGGGCGCATGCGACTACGGCCTGCGGGCCGCCGGGGATGCGCCTATCCCGGTGCGCTCGCCCTATGCACTGCTGCTGACGATGACCAGCCGCGAGGACAAGCTCTGGCCCGAGGAGCACTGGCGCGCGCTGGGCGCGACGCTGGAGGAGCGCGGCCTGCACTGCCTGCTGCCCTGGGGCAGCGAAGAGGAAAGGCGCCGTTGCGCGCGCATCGCCACCGCGATCCGCGGCGCCGTGGTGCCGCGCCGCATGACGCTCGCGGAACTGGCGCGCCTCGCGCGCGCGGCGCAATGCGTGGTGGGCGTGGACACGGGGCTGGCGCATCTCGCGGCGGCGCTGGGCGTTTCGGTGGTGGGCCTGTATTGCAGCTCCGATCCCGCGCTCACCGGCCTGTATGGCGGCGAGAAGGTGGTCAACCTGGGCGACATCGGCAAGCCGCCGTCGGTGAAACAGGTCCTGGAGGCGCTGCCCTGATGTGGCTGTTCGCCTACACGCTGGCGTTGCGCATGGCGGCGCCGTTTCTGCTGCTCAAGCTGTGGTGGCGCGGCAGGCGGGAACCCGGCTACCGCCGCCGCATCGGCGAACGCTTCGGCTATTACCGGGAAGCGCCGCCGGAACGTCCGGTGCTGTGGGTGCACGCGGTATCGGTGGGCGAGGCGCGCGCCGGCGCGGCGCTGGCGCGCGCGCTGCGGGCGGCGAACCCGGGCAGCGAATTGCTCGTCACCTGCACTACCGCCGCCGGCCGCGACGCCCTCAAGGAGCTGCACGGCGAATCGGTGCGCGTCGCCTGGCTGCCCTACGACTATCCCGGCGCGGTGCGCCGGTTCCTCGAGCACTACCGGCCGCGGCTGGGCGTGCTGATGGAGACCGAAATCTGGCCCAACCTGCTCGCTGCCTGCGCCGGCTACGGCGTGCCCGTGCTGCTGGCCAACGCGCGCATGTCGGAGAAATCGGCGCGCGGCTACGAAAGCTGGCTCGGCCTCGCGCGGCCGGCGTTCGCCTCGCTGGCGGCGGTCTGCGCGCAGAGCGGGGAGGACGCCCAGCGCCTGCGCGCGCTGGGCGCGCGCCGCGTCGAGGTGGCGGGAAACCTGAAGTTCGACAGCGCACCCGACGAGTCGAAGCGCGCCGATGGGAGGGCATGGCGCGAGCGGCTCGGCCGTCCGGTGCTGCTGCTGGCCAGCACGCGCGAGGGCGAGGAAAAAATGCTGCTGGACGCGATGCCCGCCTGGGACGGGAAAATCCTGGCGGTGCTGGTGCCGCGGCACCCGGGGCGTTTCGAAGAGGTCGCGCCGCTGTCCCAGTCGCGCCGCAGCCGGGGCGAGGCGCCGGCGCCCGCGGACCGCGTGCATCTGGGCGACACCATGGGCGAAATGGATTTCTACTATGCGGCGGCGGATGTCGCCGTAATCGGCGGTTCCTTCGTGCCGCGCGGCGGGCAGAACCTGATCGAGGCCTGCGCCGCCGGCGTGCCGGTGGTGCTCGGCCCGAGCATGTTCAATTTCGCCGAGGCCACGCGCCTCGCGCTGGCGGCGGGCGCCGCGGTCCAGGCCGCCGATGCGCCGGGCGCCATGCGTGAAGCCTTGCGACTTCTATCCGACCCGGAAGAGAGAAAAAAGATGGGCGCGGCGGGCAAGGCGCTGTGCGAAGCGCACCGCGGCGCCACGCAAAGGCACCTGGCCGTCTGCGCGGCGCTGCTTAAGGTTCCAGCGCGCGGTTGACCTCTTCGAGGTCTTCCTCGCGCAGGCTGCCGGCGGCAGCCTTGAGCTTCAGGTGGCTGGTGATGGTGTTGTAGCGCGCGACCGCGAGATCGCGCCGGGTGGAAAACAGCTGCTGCTGCGCGTTCAGCACGTCGATGTTGATGCGCACGCCGACCTCATAGCCGAGCTTGTTGGAATCCAGTGCGCTCTGCGAAGAGATTAGGGCCTGCTCCAGCGCGCGCACCTGGGCCACGCCGTTGATCACCGCGAGGTAGGACTGCTGCGTCAGCAGCACGCTCGAGCGGCGCACGTTCTCCAGGTCGTGCTTGGCCTTTTCGTAGCTGGCGGCGGCTTCGCGCTCGCGCGAGCTGATGGCGCCGCCCTGGTAGATCGGCACCGCGAGCTGGAAGCCGATCGTGCCCCCGTTCAGCTGGGCGCTGTTGCCGGAAATGGTCGATCCGGTCTGCTCGGTCTGGCCGTAGGAGGCCACCAGGTCCACGGTCGGATAGTGGCCGGCGCGGGCGAACTTGTTCTGCAGGCCGGCGATCTGCGTGGCCGCGTCCTGGATCACGATCGGGTAGGCCTGCTTTTCGGTCAGGGCCACCCAGTCGTTCATGTTGTTGGGGCTGGGCGGGGACAGCGCCACCTGCGCGCGTAGCGGCCTGAGCGCGGCGTAGTCCTTGCCGGTAATCTGGGTCAGCGCCTTCCTCTTGTTGTCCAGGTCGTTCTGCGCCGAAATCTCCTGCGCTACGGCAAGGTCGTAGCGCGCCTGCGCCTCGTGCGTGTCGGTGATCGTCG
>CAZPNH010000497.1:0-2624 GCA_964587635.1 uncultured Bordetella sp. | reverse complement strand
CGCCGGCACCGGCGCCGTGTTTTTCGGCATGGCCGCGGTCGCGACCATCACCAAGCGCGACTTCAGCTTCATGGGCAAGTTCCTGTTCGTGGGGATGATCGCCCTGGTCGTGGCGATGTTCGCCAACATGTTCTTTCAGATCCCGGCCCTGGCGCTGGCGCTCTCGACCCTGGCGATCGTGATCTTCTCGCTCTACCTGCTGCACGATCTCTCGAGGATCGTGACCGGCGGCGAGACCAACTACGTCATGGCCACCACGGGCGTGTACCTCAGCCTGCTCAATATCTTCGTCAACCTGCTGCAGCTGCTGATGGGCTTCGGCGGCAGCCGCGACTGACGCGGTTCAGCCGGCCAACAAAAGGCGCCTGCGGGCGCCTTTTTTATTTGAAGTGTTTGGCCAGCTGCCGCGGGCCGACTTCGCCGCCGTAGACGTTGCCCTTTGCGTCCGCCGCGACGCCCTCCGCGGCGCTGGTGCCCTTCATCTCCAGTGGATCGGGAATGCGGTACAGGACCTTGCCATCCAGGCTGCCGATGCGGATCCCGCGCTTCCATCCCGGGTGCGGCGCCACGCCGTTGGACTCGGAGTCGGCCACGTAGATCAGGCCTTCGCGGATGTAGATGCCGCTCGGGCGGCCGAACTGCTTCCACTCCGCGAGATAGCGTCCGTCCTGGCCGAGGATCTGGATGCGCATGTTGCCGCGGTCGGCGACGTACAGCCGCCCGCCTGCGTCCATGGCCAGGTCGTGCGGCGTCCTGAATTCCCCCGGCCCCGATCCCAGCCTGCCGAATGAGCCGATGAATTTTCCTTCGGCGCTGAACTTCGAGATGCGCGCCACGGTATCCGGCGGCGCGTTGTCGGTCTGGCCCGAATGGCCCTCGGAAATGAATATGTCGCCGTTCGGCGCGACCAGCACGCTGGTCGGCTCGGTCAGCGCCGCGGGCGGATTGCCGGCGACGCCCGGCGTGCCGATGGTCATCAGCACCCTGCCCTCGGGGCTGAATTTGACGACCGTGTGGCCCTTGCGGCTTTCCTGCGGAAACTTCGCGCGCTCGCGCTCGTTCACGCCGCGCTCGTCCACCACCCAGATGTTGCCGTCCCGGTCCACGTAGATCTTGTGCGGGAAGATGAACAGGCCGGCGCCGAAATTGCGCAGCAGCTTGCCGGAGGCGTCGAACTGGAACACCGGCGGCTGCGTGGAACCCGCGCAGCTGTCGTAGCTGAACGGGGATACGCCGGGCGGCACGTCCGGATTGGCGCCGCAGCGGTTCGCCACCCAGACCGATTCGCCGTCGTTGCCGATCGCCACGCCGTTCAGCGCGCCCCAGGTCCTCCCGTCAGGCAGGCTGCCCCACGGGGCGACGCTGCGATACGGATTGGGCAGGTCGTTCGTCGGCTGGACATCCTCGTCCGCGGACGCGACCGCACAGCACAGCGAAACCGTGACGACCGCGGCGAGCCGGCTCGCCTTCACAGGGAATAGCCCCGCATTCCCTGATACAGGCACAGCACGCCGCACACGCCCAGCAGGGTGAAGGTCAGCGCGGTGCCCCAGAAGCGGCCGAACTTGAATTTGTCGGTGAAAGACAGCGCGTAGCCGTGCAGCAACCGGGCGACCAGCAGAGCAATGCCCAGCCCGTGCAGCAGGTAGGTGGAGAAATGGCTCAGTTCCAGGATGCCCATCATGAGCAGGATGAACGGCACGTACTCCGAGAAATTGGCATGCGCGCGGATCCGGCGGAGCAGCACCGGGTCTCCGCCGTCGCCGAGGCTCGCGCCGTGGCCGCGGAGCAGGATCACCCGGTAGCTGAGCACCAGGAACAGCAGGGCCAGCAGTCCGGCATAGATGGGCGTCACGATCATGGCGTTCCTCCGTCTCTTTCGAACAATGCGATGGATTCGACATGCGCCGTGTGCGGGAACATGTTGACGACACCCGCCGAGCTTAGTCGAAATCCCTTGGCGTGGACGAGCACGTCGGCGTCGCGCGCGAGCGTGGCGGGATCGCAGGAAACGTAGACGATGCGGCGCGGCCAGGCGTCGGGCAGCGAGTGGACGAGGCCGATGGCGCCCTCGCGCGGCGGGTCCAGCAGGAACTTGTCGAAAGGGCCCCAGGGATCCAGGTTGGGCTTGAACAGGTCGGCGACCTCGAACTGGGCGGTGAGGTTGTTCGCCGCGGCGTTCCGGCGCGCGCGCTCCACCAGCAGCGCGCTGCCTTCGAAACCGATCACCTGCGCGCCGCTCGCCGCCAGCGGCAGCGTGAAATTGCCGATGCCGCAGAACAGGTCGGCGATGCGCTCGCCCGGCCGCGGCTCCAGCAGGCGCACCGCGCGCGACACCAGCAGGCGGTTCACGGCCGGGTTCACCTGCGTGAAATCCTGCGGCTGGAAGAAGATCTTCAGGCCGAATTCCGGCAGCGCGTAGTAGAGGTCCTCGTGCGCTGCCGGATGAAACGGCTGAACGCTGTCCGGACCCTCGGGCTGCAGCCAGACGCGCACGCGGTTGGCATCGGCGAACGCCCGCAACAGGGCCTGATCCCCGGCGGTGAACGGCAGCAGGTGGCGGAACAGCAGCACGGTGGCGGCATCGCCCACGGCGATCTCCACCTGCGGCACGCGGTCGCGGA
>CAZPNH010000496.1:0-2626 GCA_964587635.1 uncultured Bordetella sp. | reverse complement strand
TCGAGTTCTTCGATGTCGGCGGCGCGCTGGTCCTGCTGCCAGCCGTAGAGGGCGATCAGCCCGGCGACCAGCAGCGCGGTCGGCAGCAGCGCGCGCAGCGAAAAGCCGCCCACGCCGCCAAAGCCGCCGATCACCCCGGTGGCCGTGCTGCGGGCCCAGGCGAGCGCCGGCTCGCGCTCGACCTTGCGACGGGCGAGCGCCTGTTCGCGGGCCGCGCGCAGGCGTTCGGCGACGTGGCCGTCCACGCCGCTGCGCGCCCCCTCACTGAGGGCCTGGCGGATTTTGTTGGCGAATTTGATTTCGTTGTTCATGGTCGTTTTTCGCGGATGGCGCTCAGAGCGTCACGCCCCGGGCACGCAGCGCAGAGGCCAAAGCATGCGCTGCCCGGGAGCAGTGGGTTTTGACGCTACCCTCCGAACAGCCCATGGCCTTTGCGGTCTCCGCGACATCCAGTTCCTCCCAGTAACGCATGATGAAAGCCTCGCGTTGACGCGGGGGTAGCTTCGACAGCTCTTGCTCAATAATTTCAATGACTTGGCTTCTCTCGAGCTGGTCGGCGGGCGATTCTTCGCGGTTGGCGTCGCCGGCCTCCTGGAGGGTGTCCAGCGGATCCTGATCGTCCTCCTCGCCGCGCCCGGGCGCAAGGGCCGACAGCAGCGTGGTCCAGGTCGAGCGCACCTTCTGGCGCCGGAACCAGTCCCGGATCGCGTTCTGCAGGATGCGCTGGAACAGCGGCGGCAGCTCTTCGGCCGCGCGGTCGCCATAACGCTCCGACAGCCGCAGCATCGTGTCCTGCACGATGTCGAGCGCCGCCTCCTCGTCACGGACGGCGTAGATGGCCTGCTTGAAGGCGCGCCGTTCGACTCCCGCGAGGAATGTCGACAACTCGCTGCGCGATGCCAGATTTCCCCCTCTGCCTTTGACTTCGGCTTGTGCTGATCATGGTACCAAACCACGCGGCCAAACCGTGCGGCGCTTGCTTGACCCCATCGCAGCAAGCCGTTAATCTTGAATGCTTTTCCTGCCTCAGGCGAAACTGTCATGGACCGCATTAAAACCGAAGAACTGACCGGTGCCCAGATTCTCATCCGCTGCCTGCAGGCGGAAGGCGTCGAAGTCGTATTCGGCTATCCGGGCGGCGCGGTCCTGTGGATCTACGACGAATTGTTCAAGCAGGACAAGGTGCGCCACGTGCTGGTGCGCCACGAGCAGGGCGCGGCGCACGCCGCCGACGGCTATTCGCGCTCCTCGCACAAGGTGGGCGTGTGCCTGGTGACTTCCGGCCCCGGCCTGACCAACGCGGTGACCGGCATCGCCACCGCGTACATGGATTCGATCCCGATGATCATCCTCAGCGGCCAGGTGCCCACGCACCAGATCGGCGAGGACGCCTTCCAGGAATGCGACTCGGTCGGCATCACCCGGCCCTGCGTGAAACACAACTTCCTCGTGAGGGACGTCAAGGACCTCGCGATGACGATGAAGAAGGCGTTCCACATCGCCACCACCGGCCGGCCCGGTCCGGTGCTGGTGGACATTCCGAAGGATGTCACCGTCAACAAGTGCGAGTTCCTGTACCCGGAAACGGTCAGCATGCGCTCCTACAACCCGGTGAAGAAGGGCCACGCCGGGCAGATCAAGAAGGCGGTGCAGTTGCTGCTCGAAGCCGAGCGCCCGATGGTCTATACCGGCGGCGGCGTGGTGCTGTCGAACTCCTCTGCGCAGCTGACGGAGCTGCTGAAGCATACGGGGTTCCCGATCACCAACACGCTGATGGGCCTGGGCGGCTACCCGGCCACCGACCCGCAGTTCCTCGGCATGCTCGGGATGCACGGCACCTACGAGGCGAACATGGCGATGCAGCGCTGCGACGTGCTGCTCGCGATCGGCGCGCGCTTCGATGACCGCGTCATCGGCAATCCGGCGCATTTCGCGCAGGATGCGCGCAAGATCATCCACATCGACGTCGATCCGTCGTCCATCTCCAAGCGCGTCAGGGTGGACGTGCCCATCGTCGGCAATATTCCCGACGTGCTGGAGGAAATCCAGAAGCTCCTGAAGGGGGCGAAAACGCGCGACATCAATGCCTGGTGGAAGCAGATCGACGAGTGGCGCGGCAAAGACTGCCTCAAGTACGACCGCAAAGCGAAGGTCATCAAGCCGCAGTTCGTGCTCGAGAAGCTCTACGAGGTGACCGGCGGCGAGGCGATCATCACCTCGGACGTGGGCCAGCACCAGATGTGGGCCGCGCAGTTCTACAAGTTCGAGCAGCCGCGCCGCTGGATCAATTCCGGCGGCCTGGGCACCATGGGCTTCGGCCTGCCCGCGGCGATGGGCGCGCAGATGGCGAACCCCGGCGCCACGGTGGCCTGCGTCACGGGCGAGTCTTCGATCCAGATGTGCCTGCAGGAGCTCTCGACCTGCAAGCAGTACCGCCTGCCGATCAAGATCGTCAACCTGAACAACAAGTACATGGGCATGGTGCGCCAGTGGCAGGAGTTCTTCCACGGCAACCGCTACTCCGAGTCCTACATGGACGCGCTGCCCGACTTCGTCAAGCTCGCCGAGAGCTACGGCCACGTCGGCATGCGGATCGATCGGCCGGCCGACGTCGAACCGGCGCTGC
>CAZPNH010000495.1:0-2627 GCA_964587635.1 uncultured Bordetella sp. | reverse complement strand
ACCGTCGCGGAGCAGGAGAAGCGGCATCGCGGCCAACTGCGCGTTGCGGTCGAGGGCGGCCTGCCGCTGCAGGCGCTCTTCGCGGGCCGCACGGCGCGCGAGCGCGCGCTCGAGCAGTTCGCGCGGCTGCGCGTCTGGGACACCGACGATAACGCCGGCGTGCTGATCTACCTGCTGCTGGCCGACCGGCGCGTGGAAATCGTCGCCGACCGCGGCATCCATGCCTGCGTGGGCGACACCGCCTGGGAAACCATCTGCGGCGCGATGCAGCAGGAATTCGCGGCCGGGCGCTTCGAAGCGGGGATGCTCACCGGTCTCGCCGCCGTGAGCGACCTGCTCGCGCAGCACTTCCCCGCGCAGGCGGACAGCAACCCCAACGAGCTGCCGGACGCGCCGGTCATTCTCTGAGCCGGTTGTTACAAACGCGATACGCCGGCGACGTAATCCGATAACGGCGCGCATGCAGAGTGCCACCTCCGAACAACGAGGAGCACAGTCATGTCCGCAGTTCCATCCGCCATCGTCAGGGATCTGGCGGCCGTCAAGGCGCGCCAGCAGGCCGCCTGGTCCACCGGCAACTATGCCGTCGTCGGCACGACGCTGCAGATCGTCGGCGAGAACCTCTGCGAGGCGCTCGACCTGCGCGCGGGCAGCCGCGTGCTCGACGTCGCCGCCGGCAACGGCAACGCCACGCTGGCGGCCGCGCGCCGCTGGTGCGAGGTCACTTCCACCGACTACGTCGGCTCGCTGCTGGAATCCGGGCGCGCGCGCGCCCAGGCCGAGGGCCACAAGGTCCGGTTCCAGGAAGCCGACGCCGAGAACCTGCCGTTCCCCGATGCATCCTTCGACGCGGTGATGTCCACCTTCGGCGTGATGTTCACGCCGGACCAGGAGAAGGCGGCGAGCGAGCTCACCCGCGTGTGCAAACCCGGCGGCAGGATCGGCCTGGCGAACTGGACGCCCGACAGCTTCATCGGGCAGTTGTTCAAGACCATCGGCCAGTACATCCCGCCCGCGCCCGGCGTCAAGTCGCCGTCGTTGTGGGGCGGCAAGGCGCGCATCGAGGAGCTGTTCGGCAGGACCGCGAAGGCGATCCACACGGCCGACCGCCAGTTCACCTTCCGCTACCACTCCCCGGCACACTGGATCGAAGTGTTCCGCAGCTATTACGGTCCGATCAACAAGACCTTCGCCGCACTCGATTCGGACCGGCAGGTCGCTTTCACGCGCGACCTGCTGGTGCTCATGGAGCAACGCAACGTCTCGGGCGACCGCACGCTGGTGCTGCCGAGCGAATACCTCGAAATCGTCATCGAAAGGAAATGACCATGGCCAAATTCAATGGCAGCTGTTTCTGCGGCACCGTGCGCTTCACGGTGGAAGGCGAGCCCGCCGGCATGGGCTATTGCCATTGCGAGTCCTGCCGCAGCTGGGCGGCGGCGCCGGTCAACGCCTTCACCCTGTGGAAGCCCGAAGCGGTGCAGGTCACGCAGGGCGCGGAAAACATCGGCAGCTACAGCAAGACGCCGCGCAGCCACCGCAAATGGTGCAAGACCTGCGGCGGCCATCTCTTTACCGCGCATCCCGGCATGGGGCTCATCGACGTGTATGCGGCGTCCATCCCGGATTTTCCGTACCAGGCCGGCGTGCACGTCAACTACCAGGAGACGAAGCTGCGCATCAAGGACGGCCTGCCGAAAATGAAGGACATGCCGAAGGAGATGGGCGGCTCGGGAGCTGTGTTGCCGGAGTAGCTCCGCGCAATGGCGCGGGGAGATGTTCGCGCCTATCATCTGGCGCATGAAGCGACGGCATTTCCTGCTCGGCGGCGCCGGCGCCGCAGGCGCGCTGGTGATCGGCTGGTCGGTGCTGCCGCCGCGCCAGAGGCTCATGGCCGCCGCGCCGCTGCCGGTGCGTCCGGGACAAATCGCGCTGAACGGCTGGGTCAAGATCGGCCCGGACGACAGCGTCACGGTCATGGCGAGCAAGTCCGAAATGGGCCAGGGCGTGCACACCGGCCTGGCGATGCTGCTCGCCGAGGAACTCGACGCCGACTGGGCGCGGGTCGGGATCGAGCATTCGCTGATCGACAGGATCTACAACAACCAGGCGGGCATGGTGGACGGCCTGCCGTTCCATCCGGACGACGACGGCGCGCTCAAGCGCGCCGCCGGCTGGATGACCGGCAAGGCGATGCGCGAGATCGGCACGATGATGACCGGCGGGTCGTCCAGCATCAAGGACCTCTGGTTGCCGATGCGCGAGGCCGGCGCTTCGGCGCGCGCGATGATTGTGAGCGCGGCGGCCGCGCAATGGAATGTGCCGGTCGCAGAGTGCCGCGCCGAAGCGGGCAAGGTGCTGCACGCTTCGGGACGCGCGGCCAGCTTCGGCGAACTCGCGGCGCTGGCCGCGAAGCAGCCGCTGCCGGACAAGGTTGCGCTCAAGAATCCGGCGAACTTCAAGCTCATCGGCAAACCCATGCCGCGCATCGAGGCCGCATCGAAGATCGGCGGCACGGCGCGCTTCGGCATGGACGTGCGGCCAGAAGGCCTGCGCTACGCCAGCGTGATCATGTGTCCGACGCTGGGCGGCACGGTGGCGCGCTTCGATGCGGCGGCGGCCCAGAA
>CAZPNH010000494.1:0-2634 GCA_964587635.1 uncultured Bordetella sp. | reverse complement strand
GCGTGTAGCCATCGGGGTCCGATTTCGCCACCGCGTCCGTGCCGAGGCTGGCGTTGGCGCCGGGCCGGGCTTCCACCAGCACGGGTTGACCGAGGCCGGCGGCGAGCTTTTCGTTCAGGCTGCGCGCCATCAGGTCGACGATGCCGCCCGCCGGGAACGGCACGATGATGCGCAGCGGCTTGCTTGGAAAGTTTTGGGCCTGGACGCTGCTGAGAAAAAACAGCGTTCCCAGCAGAACCCAAAGCTTTTTCATTCAGTCCAGTCCGCGCATCTTCGGATCGGTGAGGATCGCGGTGCGCAGCCGGCGCATGCCGGCCAGCCAGCGGTCGCGGTCGGCAGTTTTGCGCTGCTCGTACTCGGCGACTTCGGGGTGCGGCAGCACGAGGAAGCGCTCGGCTTCGATCGTCTCCATCACTTTTCCGGCAACTTCCTCGGCGCTGACGGAGCCCTCAGACAGGAAGGATTTACGATCGCCGGTCGGCCCTAGCAGCATGGGCGTGCGCACGCCCTGCGGGCACAGGCAGGAAACCTTGATGCCGCGCTCGGCATAATTCACCGACAGCCATTCGGCGAAGGCGACCGCCGCGTGTTTGGAAACGGTGTAGGTGACCGAATCCACCTGCATGAGCAGGCCGGCGGCGGAGGCGGTGGCGACGATGTAGCCCCCGCCCTGCTTGAGCATGACGGGCACCACCGCTTTGGCGGCGAGCACGTGCGCCATGAAGTTGACGTCCATGGTGCGGCGCCATTCCTTGAGGGAGGCGTCCAGCCCGTGCCGCCCGATGATGCCGGCGTTGGAGCAGAAAATGTCCACGGCACCGTACTTTTCCAGCGTGGCGACCACCAGGTTGTTCATGTCGCCTTCCTGTCCCACGTCGCAGCGCACTCCCAGGCCGCCCACGCTTGCCGCCACGGCCCTGGCATCGGCTTCGTTCAGGTCGGCGCAGACCACGCCGCGCGCGCCTTCCTTGGCGAAGCGCGCGGCCAGCGCCTTGCCGATGCCGCTCGCGGCCCCCGTGACGACGACCACCTTGTCTTTTATTTTCATGGGACGATTGTTCCATACAATCGCGGCTTATGGCTGAACTCATGTATGTCTGAACTCGTACTTGTGAGGCACGGGCAGGCGTCCTTCGGGACGGACGACTACGACAAGCTCTCCGAACTCGGCTGGCGGCAGTCGCGCTGGCTGGGGGAATATTTCGCGGAGCGGGGCATCGCCTTCGATCGCGTCGTGCGCGGTTCGCTGCGGCGCCACGCGGAAACGCTGGAGGGGATCGCGCAAGGCATGGCCAGGCCGCTCGAGGGCGGCGAGGACGCGCGGTTGAACGAATACGACGCCAATGCGCTGCTCGACGCGCACCTGAAAGGCGGCGCGCGGCCGCAGGGCGGCGACCGGCGCGAGCACTTCCGCATCCTGCGCGAGGCGATGTACGCCTGGACCGACGGTACGCTGGCTGGTGCGCCGCATGAGCCTTTCGCCGAATTCCGCGGCCGGGTGCTGGCGGCGCTGGGCGAGGCGCGCAACGGGCGCGCCAGGCGCGTGCTGGTGGTGAGCTCGGGCGGCCCGATCTCGACGATCCTTGCCGAAGTCCTCGGCATGCCGCTGCGCGGCGTGGTGGACCTGAACCTGCAGACGCGCAACACCGGGATCACGGAACTGCAGGCGGGCGCGAGCCGCATCCATTGCGTGAGCTTCAACAACGTGCCGCACCTGGACCGGCCGGACCGCGCAGGCTCGCTAACCTACTCCTGAGGAAAGCAGCAACCGCCCCAGGTACCAGGCGAGGCCGGCGATGAACGCCGAGCAGGGAATGGTCAAAACCCACGCCCAGACCAGATTGCCGGCGATGCCCCAGCGCACCGCGGAAACGTTCTGCGTGGAGCCGACGCCCACGATCGCGCCGGCGATGGTATGCGTGGTCGAGACCGGAATGCCGAAGCCGGTCGCGGTGAAGAGCGCGATCGATCCCGACAGCTCGGCGCAGAAACCGCCGACCGGCCGGATCTTGGTGATGCGCTGGCCCATGGTTTTGACGATGCGCCAGCCGCCGAACATGGTTCCCGCGCCGATGGTGGCGTAGCAGGCGATCACCACCCAAGCCGGCACGGGGTCGCTGGTGCCGGTGTAGCCCGTCGCGATCAGCAGCATCCAGATGATGCCGATCGTCTTCTGCGCGTCGTTGCCGCCGTGGCCGAGGCTGTAGAGCGACGAGGAGCACAGCTGCAGCTTGCGGAACAGCCGGTCCACCCTGCTCGGCGTGGATCGCCTGAACATCCAGGAGATGGCCAGCAGCAGCAGCGAGCCCAGGATGAAGCCGATCAGCGGCGAGATGAATATGAAGGCCACGACCTTGAGGATGCCCGCCGGGATCAGCGCCCAGGTGCCCGCCTTGGCGACGCCCGCGCCGACGATGCCGCCGATCAGCGCGTGCGAGGAAGAGGAGGGGATGCCGTAGTACCAGGTGATGATGTTCCACGCGATCGCCCCAATCAGCGCGCCGAACACCACGTAGTGGTCGACGATGCCCTGGTCGACGATTCCTTTGCCGACCGTGGACGCGACGTTCAGGTGAAACACGAACAGCGCGACGAAGTTGAAGAACGCGGCCATCGCCACCGCCTGGTGGGGCT
>CAZPNH010000493.1:0-2637 GCA_964587635.1 uncultured Bordetella sp. | reverse complement strand
AAAGTATTTCCTCCCGGTTCCGTTTCCGTCCCCCGTGGTGGGCCGTGGCGCTGGCCGCCGCCGGCTGCGCGGCCGGCATCGCATTGGGCAACTGGCAGTCGGACCGCGCGGCGCAGAAGCGCGCCGCCGGCGCCTCGGTGGCGCAGCTTGTGCTGCGCGGCGAGTTCGTCCCGCAATACACCGTGCTCCTCGACAACAAGGTCTATCGCGGCAAGCCGGGCTACCACGTCGTGCAGCCGTTGCGCCTCGCAGGCGGAAAGCATGTGCTGGTCAACCGCGGCTGGGTGGCGGCGGGCGTGCGCCGCGAGCAGTTGCCGGAAATCCGCACCCCCGCCGGCGAAATCGAGCTGGCGGGCGTGCGGCTCGAGCATTTTGCGCGCAGCTATGCGCCTGCCGGATCGCCTCCCGGCGCGAAGGTGTGGCAGAACGCCACCGTCGAGCAGTTCGCGGCCTGGTCGGGCCTCGCGCTCGAGCCCTACGTGGTCGAGCAGCACTCGGCGCTCGAGGACGGCCTGGTGCGCGACTGGCCGCGTCCCGACGCCCGCGTCGAGATGCACGAGAGCTACGCGCTGCAGTGGTATTCGCTGGCCGCGCTTTGCGTGCTGCTGCTGTTCGCCCTGAATGTCCGGCGTGAAAAATCTCCAGGCTAGCGAGCCCAGGCCGCGCGGGCGCCTCAAGCTCGCGCTGCTGGGCCTGTTTTTCCTGCTCCCGGTGGCCGGGAGCTGGGTTGCGTGGCGCTTCGAACTCGTGCCCGGCGCGGCGGGCAACTACGGTACGCTGCTCTCGCCGCGGCCGGTGGCGCTGCCGAGGGCCGCGGTGCTCAAGGGCAAGTGGGTGCTCGTGCAATTCGCGGGCGGGGCCTGCGATGCCGCCTGCGAGCGCAAGCACTACTTCATGCGCCAGGTGCGTCGCGCCCAGGGCAAGGAGATGCAGCGCATCGAGCGCCTGTGGCTGGTGACGGACGCGGTGCCGCCGCGCGCGGAACTGCTGGCCGCGCTCGAGGACGCGGTGGTCGCGCCCGCGGGCACGGCGGCCGCCGGGTTCCCCGCCGAGCGGCCGGTGACGGACTACATCTACCTGGTGGACCCGCTGGGCAACCTCATGATGCGTTTTCCGCCCGATCCCGATCCGGCGCGCGTGATCAAGGATTTGCAGCGCCTGTTGCGGGCTTCCAGCTTCGGCTGAAAGACGCGCCTGCATGCTAAAATTTTCCGCCTTGTCCGCCGAATTTCTCCCTGAATCTTCCGCCAGGATGCTGTTGCGCCGCAGCCGGGCTTTCCTTGCGCTCACCAAGCCGCGCGTGGTATCGCTGATCGTGTTTACCGCGGTGATCGGCATGCTGCTCGCGACCCCCGGCATGGTGCCGCTGCAGATTTTGCTGGCCGCGACGCTCGGCATTGCGCTGGTGGCCGGCGCGGCGGCGGCGGTGAACTGCCTGGTCGAGGAAAAAATCGATGCGCGCATGCAGCGCACCAGCTGGCGGCCGCTGCCGCGCGGCGAACTGACCGCGATGCAGACCGTGGTGTTCGCGGGCGCCGTCGGCGGTTTCGGCCTGTGGGTGCTGGTGCACTTCGTGAACGCGCTGACGATGTGGCTGACGCTGGCGACTTTCGTCGGCTATGCCGTTGTGTACACGGTGATCCTGAAGCCCCTGACGCCGCAGAACATCGTGATCGGCGGCGCTTCGGGCGCGATGCCGCCGGTGCTGGGCTGGGCCGCGGTGACCGGCGGCGTGACGACGGAAGCCATGCTCCTCTTCCTGATCATCTTCGCCTGGACGCCGCCGCATTTCTGGGCGCTCGCGCTCTACCGCACCGAGGACTACGCCAAGGCGGGCGTGCCGATGCTGCCGGTCACGCACGGCAGCAGCTACACGCGGCTGCAGGTGCTGCTGTACACGCTGATCCTGTTCGGCGTTTCGCTGCTGCCCTACGCGGTGCGCATGAGCGGCTGGCTCTACCTGGCGGCGGCGGTCGTGCTCGGCCTGGTCTACATCGGCTACGCGGTGCGCATCTACACCGCCTACAGCGACCGGCTGGCGCGCAGCTGCTTCCGCTACTCGATCGTGTATCTCGCCGCGCTGTTCGCGGCGCTGCTCGTTGACCACTACCTGGCGTTCTAGTCTGCTGCTGCTGGCGGTGTTCGCCGCCGCCGCATGCAGCCCGGAAACACCGAAGTTCCGCAGCACCGATATCACCGGCGCCGATTTCGGCAAGGAACTCGCGCTTACCGGCCACGACGGCAAGCCGCGCACGCTGGCGGATTTCCGCGGCAAGGCGGTGGTGCTGTTTTTCGGCTACACCCATTGTCCCGACATCTGCCCCACCACGCTCGCCGACATGGCGGGCGTCATGAAGAAGCTCGGCAAGGATGCCGGGCGGGTGCAGGTGCTGTTCGTCACGGTGGATCCGGAGCGCGACACGCCCGCGGTGCTGAGCCGGTACGTGCCGGCGTTCGACCCGAGCTTCCTCGGACTCTACGGCGATGCCGCCGCGACGCAGCGCGCCGCAAAGGAGTTCAAGATTTTCTACGAGAAGCGCGCCGGCTCGGCGCCCGGCAGCTACACCATCGACCACAGCGGGCAGAGCTACATCCTCGATGCGCAGGGCCGCCTGCGCCTGCTGGTCCGCACGGAGC
>CAZPNH010000492.1:0-2638 GCA_964587635.1 uncultured Bordetella sp. | reverse complement strand
TGATGGTGAACGCCGAGCCGAAGCGCCTGGTGATCATCGGCGAGGGCACACACTCCGTGCTGATGGAGAAGAACCGCCTGCAGCTTTTCAGGGAAGTGCAGACTTTCCTGGATGAAGCGAGGCCCTGAACTGCATGGGCTACGAATGCTTCGAACTGTCGACTGAGGGCGGCGTCGCGCACCTGAAAATGTCGCGGCCGGAGCGGCGCAACGCCATGACCGCGGCGTTCTGGCAGGAATTGCCGCAGATCGTGGGCGGCCTGGATGTGAAGGCGCTGGTCATTTCCTCCACGGGTCCGCATTTCTGCGCCGGTCTCGACGTTTCGATGTTTGCGTCCGGCTCCCTGACGACGGAAACCGTGCAGGCGAGGAAAATCTTCCGCGCCAAGCTCGAGGAACTGCAGGCCAGCCTGAGTTCGCTCGCCGACGCGCGCTTCCCGGTGATCGCGGCGGTGCAGGGCGGCTGCATCGGCGGCGGCGTGGACCTGGCCACCGCCTGCTGCCTGCGCTACGCCGCGCGCGACGCCTGGTTCGTGATCCAGGAAATCAACATCGGCATGATGGCCGATGTCGGCACCTTCAACCGCATGCCCAAGCAGCTGCCCGAGGCGGTGGTGCGCGAGCTGGGCTATACCGGCGACAAGCTTTCTGCGGAGCGCGCCGAGCGCCTGGGCTTCGTCAACGGCCTGTTCGACACGCACGAGCAGCTCGTCGCGGGCGCGCTGGAAGTGGCGCAGCGCATCGCCTCGAAGGCGCCGGTGGCGATCGCCGCCACCAAGCAGATGATTTCGTACACGCGCGACCATTCGGTCGCCGAGAGCTTCGACTACCTGAACGCCCTGCAGCCCGCGATCTTCGACATCGAAGAGATCAAGCGGGCCCTGGCCGCCGGAAGGAAAGGCTAGGGCTTCTTCGGCGCGGGGTGGATGTTGTCCACCCAGTGCACCTGCTCGGGCTTTTCCACCACCGGGATGTCCAGGTTCACCACCACCGGCTCCTGGCCGCTGCGCACCAGCACGCAGGACAGCGGCTCGTCGTCGCTCGCGTTGATCTCCTGGTGCGGCACGAAGGGCGGCACGTAGATGAAATCGCCCGGGCCCGCCTCGGCGATGAATTCGAGCTGCTCGCCCCAGCGCATGCGCGCCTTGCCGCTCACGACGTAGATCACGCTCTCCACCGGGCCGTGGTGGTGCGCGCCGGTCTTCGCCTTGGGATGGATCACCACCGTGCCGGCCCAGAGTTTCTCCGCGCCGGCGCGCGCGCGCGTGATGGCCGCGGCGCGGTTCATGCCGGGCGTCTGCGCGGTGTTGATGTCGAGTTCGTTGCCGTGCACGACGCGCACGCCGTCGAATTTCCACTTCATCAGAATTTCACCGCACGCTGGATGGCGGGGCGGGCGCCCATCTCTTCGGCCCAGCGCGCCAGGTGGGCGAAGCCCTCGATGCATTCCGGATACGCGCCCCTGGTGCGCAGGTAGCCGGCATACAGCGACAGGTCGGCGACCGACAATTCGCCGCCGCCGGCGTACTTGCGCGCGGCCAGCGTGTCGTCCCAGACCTTGAAGAAGCCGCGCAGCCGGTCCTTGAAGGCCTGCGCCGTGGGCGCATGCGGCTCCTTGGAGCGCACCACGGCGGTGAGCGCGCCGAACAGCGGCGTGATGTCGGTGGAGGCGCTCATGAGCGCCTGCAGCACCGCCGGGCGCGCCGCCGCGTCCTTCGGCATGAACTTGCCCGACTTCTCGGCGCAGTAGAGCAGGATCGCGGTGGACTGCGACAGCGTCACGCGCAGGCCGCCCGGGCCTTCGTGGTCGATGATCACCGGGATCTGGCCGTTCGGGTTCATCGCGAGGAACTGCGGCGTCTTCTGCTCGCCCTTGGTGATGTCCACCGGGTGCAGCTTGTAGGGCAGTCCGCATTCCTCGAGCGCGATGCGGGCGCGCATGCCGTTGGAAGTGCCGGCGGCGTAGAGATCGATCATTGGGGCTCCCTCAAAAAGTCCTGAGCCGCAACTTTATCCCAACTTAGGAAGGGTTCTGCTCCAGCAGGCGAACGAAATCGGCCAGTTCGTTGCGGTTCAGGTCCGAGACCACCCAGAACTCCATGTTGTCGCGCACGAAACTCCGGATGTTGAAGCCGTCCCGCGTGAGCGAGAGCGCGCGCATCTCCCCGCCCGCCGGCCCGCGCGCCGGCCGCACGTAGGCGTCGATGACGTGCTGGCGCCGCTGGTAGACCAGCACCGCCACCGGCTGGCCGCCCACGTAGTCCAGCCGCGCGCCGCGCAGCTCGAAACCCTGCGCCGACAGGTCGATGACCGGCGGCGAATAGCTGAGCCGGCCGCTCAGCCAGGGCTTCACCGTGTGCTGGTCGGTGGAGGCGACGTCGAAGAGGCGCTGGCCGAGCGAGGCGCGCACGTGGCTGCCGAGCACGTCCTGCGCGATGCGCTCGCTCTCCCCGGGCTTGAGGTAGCCGACCGCTGCGGTCCAGGTGATGAAGACAGCAGCGGTTAACGCCACGCCCATGCCCGGCCACCCGCGCCAAATCGAGGGCCGCCACTCTTTGCCTGGCGCCGACTCGCGCAATTTTTCGATGAGCGCCGACGGTGCGGCATGGTATTCCGCCTTCTCGCGGATTGCCGCGGAC
>CAZPNH010000491.1:0-2644 GCA_964587635.1 uncultured Bordetella sp. | reverse complement strand
GCGAGCTTGTCCTCGGTCAGGCCGTAGTGCTTGAAGAACTCCTGCGCCGAGGGCAGCAGCGCGCCGTTCATGCGCTCGTTCTGCAGCCGCAGCATCACCACCACATCGCAGTCCTTGAGCCCGGCGCGCATGTCGTGGAACACGCGCACGCCCAGCGACTCGACGCCCGCCGGCAGCAGGGTCTGCGGCCCGATCACGCGCACTTCCGGCACGCCCAGCGTGGTGAGGCCGTGGATGAGCGAGCGGGCGACGCGCGAGTGCAGCACGTCGCCGACGATCGCCACCGTGAGGCGCGTGAAGTCTTTCTTGTAGTGGCGGATGGTGTAGAGGTCGAGCAGGCCCTGCGTCGGATGCGCATGCCGGCCGTCGCCCGCATTGATGACGTGCTCGTGCGGCTTGACGTGGCGCGCGATCAGGTAAGGCGCGCCCGAGGAATTGTGCCTCACCACGAACACGTCGGCCTGCATCGCCGACAGGTTGGCCACCGTGTCGAGCAGCGATTCGCCCTTGGTCTGCGAGCTCACCGACACGTTCAGGTTGATGACATCCGCGGAGAGCCGCTTGGCAGCGATCTCGAAGGTGGTGCGCGTGCGCGTGGAGGGCTCGAAGAACAGGTTGAACACGCTTTTGCCGCGCATCAGCGGCACCTTCTTCACTTCGCGCTCGGTGACGCCGGCGAAGGGCTCGGCGGTATCCAGGATCTGCGTGAGGATGTCGCGCGGCAGCCCTTCGATCGACAGCAGGTGCTGCAACTCGCCGTTGGCGTTGAGTTGCGGATTATTCGCCATGGCCGGCATCCTCGAGCTCGAGCGACAGCTTGCCGCTCGCCGCGCGCTTCAGGCGCAGGCGCTTGCCTTTGGGCACGTCCACCTGCGCGCCGACGTGCTGTGCGGCGATCGGCAGCTGGCGCCCGCCGCGGTCGGCGAGCACCACCAGCGAAATGCTGCGCGGCCGGCCGTAGTCGAACAGCTCGTTCATCGCCGCGCGCACCGTGCGCCCGGTGTACAGCACGTCGTCCACCAGCAGCAGGTCGCGGCCCTCGACCTCGAACGGGATTTTCGTGCGCTTGGGGTCGTGCTTGAGGCCTTCCTTCGCGTAGTCGTCGCGGTAAAACGCGATGTCCATGAGCCCCAGCGGATCCTTCAGTCCGAGCAGCGGGTGCAGCCGCTCCGCCAGCCAGGCGCCGCCGGTATGCAGGCCGATCATCGCCGTGGCCGGCGTGACGCGTGCCTTCAGCTCGGCGGCGAGCCGGGGCAGCAGGCTTTCGGCGTCCGGAAGCTTGCTCATGCGGCGCGCTCGCCGAAATACTGCTCGAGGATGATCTGCGCGGCATGCGAATCCAGCGTCTTGCCGCGCGCGAGATTCGCCGCCTTGCGGCTGCCGTACGCCGCCCGCATGCGGCTCTCGACTTCCGCGGAACTGTAGCGCTCGTCCACCAGTTCCACGGGCAGGCGGAAGCGCCCATTGAGCTGGCGCGCGAAGCGCTCGGCGCGGCGAGTCATCTCGTGCGGCGCGCCGTCTTCGCCGAGCGGGCGCCCGACCACCAGCAGCGAGGGTTGCCACTCCTTCACCAGGCGCTCGATCGCCGTGAGTCGGCCGGGCTGGGTCTGCGCGCTGACGCCCGGCAGCGGGTGGGCGGTGCCGAGTTCGGGCTCGCCCACCGCGACGCCAATACGCTGCAATCCAAAGTCGAAGGCGAGGACGGTCCGGGCCTTCTCAGGCATGTCCCGCATGGTCGGCGAGCCGCGCGTAGTCGAGGCCGAGCAGATCCATCGCCGCGGCCAGCCGTTCGTCCGCCGGCAGGTCGAAGATGATCGCGTCCTTCGCCTCCACGGTGAGCCAGGCGTTCTGCTTGAGTTCGTGCTCGATCTGCCCCGCCGACCAGCCCGAATAGCCGAGCGACACCAGCATTTTCGAGGGGCCCTCGCCGCGGCCGACCGCCTCGAGGATGTCCTTGGACGTGGTCAGGCCGATAACGTCGCGCACCCCGCTGCTCACTTTCAGCGTCGACTGCCACTCGCCGGCCGGCAGGTGCAGCACGAAGCCGCGGTCGGTCTGCACCGGGCCGCCGAAATAGACCGGCGCGTCGGCGCAGGCCTGGTCCTTCAGCTTGAGCGACAGGCGCTCGAACAGCGCCTGCAGGGTCATGTCGATGGGGCGGTTGACGACGATGCCGAGCGCGCCCTGATCGTTGTGCTCGCAAACGTAGGTCAGTGTCTTCGCAAAGTACGGATCGGCCATGTTGGGCATGGCGATCAGGAAGTGATTCGTCAGATTGATCGAGGACACGCTTGACGTTATTTTACCGCAACGTCCACTCCGACGCCGGTATACTCGGTCGCCCTCTGGTCACCCCCGATCCCCCCTTTTCCCGGGCAGCGCCATTCGCATCCTTCGCATTCTCGGTTATGGCTTCATGGCGCTGGTACTGGCCGGCGGCTGGGCGTTCTTTTTCTGGCAGTCGAGCGCGGTGGACCTTGCGGCGGTGGATGCCGCACGCACCGCGCTCACCGAGCTGCGGGCGGTCGATTCCGGCTGGAACCAGCAGCTGGTCAATGAGCGTCTGCACTCCAGCGGCGCGGCGGCCGCGCCGCCCTCCGCGCGCTACCGGACCGCCTATGCGGCACTGGAAGTCCGGGCGCTG
>CAZPNH010000490.1:0-2649 GCA_964587635.1 uncultured Bordetella sp. | reverse complement strand
TGCGACTGGATCATCGACCTCGGCCCCGAAGGCGGCGAGGCCGGCGGCGCCATCGTCTGCACCGGCACGCCCGCCGAAGTGGCGAAGCATCCGACCTCCCACACCGCGCAAGCCTTGAGGGATTACGAAAAGGCATTTACGCAACCGCTGAAAGCGGCGGAACCGGCCGGCCGGTACCTCGGCACGTCCATCCAGATCCACAACGCCAAGGAGCACAACCTCAAGGGCATCGACGTGGACATCCCGCGCAACCGCTTCACGGTGGTGACCGGCGTCTCGGGCTCGGGCAAATCCACCCTCGCCTTCGACACCCTCTACGCCGAGGGCCAGCGGCGCTATCTGGAATCGCTCAACGCCTACGCGCGCCAGTTCGTGCAGGGCGCCTCCCGCCCTGACGTGGACGCCATCTTCGGCATCCCGCCGACCGTCGCCATCGAGCAGCGCACCAGCCGCGGCGGCCGGAAGAGCACGGTCGGCACGCTCACCGAGGTGCACCATTTCCTGCGCCTCGCCTTCGTCAAGCTCGGCACCCAGTATTGCCCCGATTGCGAAGTGCCGATCGAGCCGCAGAGCGAAGACGTGATCGCGGCCCGCATACTGAAGGATTTCAGGAACCAGAGCGTCACCCTGCTCGCGCCGCTGATCGTCAACCGCAAGGGCATCTACACCGAGCTCGCCAAATGGGCGCGCAGCAAGGGGTACTCCCATCTGCGCGTGGACGGCAAGCTGCTGCCGGTATTGCCGTTTCCGAGAATAGACAGGTTCAAGGAACACAGCATTGAACTTCCTGTAGCCACATTCAGAGTCTCGCCCTCTTCTGAGATTCAACTGCGGAAAGAACTATCAAAAGCCCTTGAACTGGGAAAAGGCTCGGTACAGGTTCTGGCAAAGAAGCCCCAATCGTTTTCCACCAAGCGCGCCTGCCCGTCCTGCGGACGGGGCTTCGCCGAACTGGATCCGCGCCTGTTCTCTTACAACTCGCGGCACGGCTGGTGCAACGCCTGCTACGGTACCGGGCTGGAGCTTAAGGATGTGGGCTGGGACGCGGAGCGCTCGCGCACCGGCACCGAGGACCACGTGCTCGACTCCTGGATCGAGTGGCTGGAAGTGGACCAGCCCTGCGCCGAATGCCACGGCGACCGCCTCAATCCCGAAGCGCTGGCGGTGAAATGGAACGGGAAAAATATTGCAGGGTTTGGTTCTTTGGCCATTTCACTCCTGGAAAAAGAACTTAAAACGGTAAAACTGAACAACCGCGCTGCTGAAATCGCCAAGGATCTGCTTTCCGAGCTCAACAGCCGCCTGCAATTCCTGGAACAGGTCGGCCTCGGCTATCTGACGCTGGACCGATCGGCGGCCACGCTGTCGGGCGGCGAAGCGCAGCGCATCCGGCTCGCCGCGCAGTTGGGCTCCAACCTGCGCGGTGTCTGCTACATCCTCGACGAGCCGACGATCGGCCTGCACCATCGCGACAACCAGATCCTGCTCGACGTGCTGGAGAAGCTGGAAGCCAAGGGCAACACGCTGGTCGTGGTCGAGCACGACGAGGACACCATCCGCCGCGCGCACCATGTGATCGACCTGGGGCCGGGCGCGGGCAAGCTGGGCGGCCGCGTCATCGGCGCGGGCGACGCCGAAGACCTCATGAAGCTGCCGGATTCGCTCACCGGAAAGTTCCTGAAAGATCCCTTGAGGCACCCGCTTCAGCCGCGCCGTGCCGTTACCGCGAAGGCGCCGGATCTGAAAATCCAGAAGGCGAACCTGCACAATCTCAAGAACGCCGACGCCCGCATTCCGCTCGACCGGCTGGTCGTCGTCACCGGCGTCTCGGGTTCCGGCAAGTCCACGCTTGCCAGGGACGTGCTGTTCCGTTCCCTGCAGGAAAAGAAAGCCGTCGGCTGCAAAGCCGTCGCCGGCGCGAAGCAGCTGGACCGCGTGCTGGAAGTGGACCAGACGCCCATCGGCAAGACGCCGCGCTCCTGCCCCGCGACCTACGTCGGCCTCTGGGACGCCATCCGCAAGAGCTTCGCCGATACCTCGGAGGCGCGCATGCGCGGCTGGGGCGCGAGCCGCTTCTCCTTCAACACCAAGGGCGGCCGCTGCGAGAACTGCGAGGGCCAGGGCATCAAGAAAATCGAGATGTCCTTCCTCCCCGACGTGAAGGTGGCCTGCGAAGCCTGCGGCGGCCTGCGCTTCAATCCCGAGACGCTGCTGGTGCGCTGGCGCGAAAAGACCGTCGGCGAAGTGCTCGGCATGAGCGTGGACGAGGCGGTGGATTTCTTCGCCGCGCACCCGCGCATCCATCGCGCGCTGCGGCTGATGCAGGACGTGGGCCTGGGCTACCTGACGCTCGGCCAGCAGAGCCCGACGCTGTCGGGCGGCGAGGCGCAGCGCCTCAAGCTGGTCACCGAACTGTCGAAGACCAGCGCCGACCGGAAAACCCTCTACGTGCTGGACGAGCCCACCGTGGGCCTGCACATGGCCGATGTGGAGAAGCTCATCCGCGTGCTGCACCGCCTGGTGGATGCCGGCAACAGCGTGGTGGTGATCGAGCACAACCTGGACGTGATTGCCGAAGCCGACTGGTTCGTCGTCCTCGGGCCCGAGGGCGGCTGCGGCGGCGGCGAGGTCGTCTACCAGGGACCGCCG
>CAZPNH010000489.1:0-2650 GCA_964587635.1 uncultured Bordetella sp. | reverse complement strand
TCTTCGCCGGCACGGCGATGCCGCGCGCGCCGCGCGCCTGGGTGGCGAGCGGATATACCGCGAAGCAATGCTGGGCGTAGACCGAGGAGCGCCCGGGCCCGAGGAAGGCGAGCGCGATCAGCTCCAGCACGTCGTTGGAGCCGTTGCCCAGGACGATAGAGGCCAATTCAACGCCATAGCGGCGAGACAGGGCGACTTTCAGGTCGTGGCCGTTGCCGTCCGGGTAGCGGGCGATGTCGCCGAGCGAGGCTTCGATGGCGGCGCGCGTGCGCGGGCCGATCCCGCGCGGGTTTTCGTTGGAGGCGAGCTTGATGATGCTCTCCTCCTTCAGCCCGAATTCCCGCGCGAGCTCCGCGATCGGCTTGCCGGGCTGGTAAGGCGCGATCGAGCGCACGTAGGACGGGGACAGTTCGCAGGGATCGATGACCATGGGACTTTCTAGGAAACGGCGATCGGGTAGGACCCGAGAATCTTGAAGAAGGGTGCGCGCTGCTTCAGTTCGCCGATGGTGGCGGCGACTTTGGCGTCGCTCTGGTGCCCTTCGACATCGATGAAGAACACGTATTCCCAGCGCGCCGAGCGCGCCTTCGCCGGGCGCGATTCGATGCGCGACATGCTGACGCCATTGGCCGCCAGCGGCGACAGCAGCGCGTGCATGGCGCCGGGCTTGTTCTCCGCCGACATCACCAGCGAGGTGCGGTCCCTGCCGGTGGCCGCCGGGTCGATCTGGCCGAGCACCAGGAAGCGCGTGGTGTTGTTCGGGTCGTCCTCGATGCCGCGGCCGAGCACTTTCAGCTTGTAGAGCGCCGCCGCCGCCTCGCCGGCGATGGCCGCCGCGCCCTTCTCCTTCGACGCGCGCCGCGCGGCCTCGGCATTCGAGCCGACCGGAATGCGCTCGGCTTTCGGCAGGTTCTGGTTCAGCCAGCCGTTGCACTGCGCCAGGGACTGGGCATGGGAGTAGATTTTTTTTATCTCCTTCAGGCCCTTCATGTTGGACAGCAGGTTCTGCTGGATCCGCAAGTCGATCTCGCCGCAGATGCGCAGCGTCGTGGTGAGCAGCAGGTCGAGCGTGCGGCCGACGGCGCCGTCGGTGGAATTCTCCACCGGCACGACCGCGAACTGGCTGGCGCCCGACTCGGCGCCGCGGAACACCTCGTCGATGGAAACCGCCGGTTGCGCGGCCACCGCCTGGCCGAACTGCTTGCGCACCGCCTGCTCGCTGAAGGTGCCCTGCGGCCCGAGGTAGGCGACGCGGATGTCCTGCTCCAGCGCTCGGCAGGCGGAAATGATTTCGCGGAACACGTTCACCGCGGCCTCCGCCGGCAGCGAACCTTCCGCGGCGGTGCGCGATGAGACGCGGCGCAGGATCTCGCTCTCGCGCTCGGGGCGGTAGGCGGGCGCGCCGCCCTTCAGTTCGCCCACCTTGCGCACCACCGCCGCGCGCCGGTTCAGCAGCGCGAGCAGCTCCGCGTCCAGCGCGTCGATCTCGACGCGCAGCTTCTTTATGTCTTTTTCGCTCATTGCTCCACGGGCAGGTAGCGCACCGCCAGCACGCCCTTGATCGCGCACAATTCCTTGATCGCGGCCTCGGGCACCGGGCTGTCCACGTCGACCAGCGTGTAGGCCATCTCGCCCCTCGACTTGTTCAGCATGTTGTGGATGTTGATCTTGCGGCTGCCCATCGCGTTGGAGATGCTCGCCAGCATGTTCGGCACGTTGGCGTTGGCGATGGCGAGGCGGTACGGCGATTCGCGCGGCATCTGCGCATTCGGGAAGTTGACCGCGTTTTCCATGGTGCCGTTCTGCATGTACTCGCGCACCTGGTCGGCCACCATCACCGCGCAGTTGTCCTCGGCTTCGGTGGTCGAGGCGCCCAGGTGCGGCAGCGCCACCACGCCGGGCTTGCCGATCAGCTCCGCGGAGGGGAAGTCGGTGACGTAGCAGCGCAGCTTCTTCGCGGCGAGCGCCTTGAGCACCGCCTCGTCGTCCACCACGCCGTCGCGCGAGAAATTCAGCAGCACCGCGCCCGGCTTCATCTGCGCGAGATTCTTCGCGTTGACGAGCTTGCGGGTTTTCTCCACCAGCGGCACGTGCAGCGTGACGAAATCGCCCGCCTTGAGGATCTCGTCCACCGAGTTCGCCTTGCGCACCTGCGAGGGCAGGCTCCACGCGGCGTCCACCGTGATTTCGGGGTCATAGCCGAGCACGTTCATGCCGAGCCGGATCGCCGCGTCGGCCACCAGGCTGCCGATCTTGCCCAGGCCGATCACGCCCAGCGTGTGGCCAGGAAGCTCGACGCCCGCATAGGCCTTCTTGCCGCCTTCGACCTGTTTTTCCAGATCCTTGGCGCTTTTATCCAGGCCGTTGACGAAATCCAACGCCGGCGCGAGGTTCCTCGCGGCGATCAGCATGCCCGCCACCACCAGTTCCTTCACCGCGTTGGCGTTGGCGCCCGGCGCGTTGAACACCGGCACGCCAAGCTTGGACAATTCCTGCACCGGGATGTTGTTCGTTCCCGCGCCCGCGCGCCCGACCGCCTTGAGGCTGGCGTCGAACTTCATGCCGTGCATGTCGGCCGAGCGCACCAGGATCACGTCGGGCGCCCGGGATTCCTTCACCACCTCGAAACGCTCCGTAGGCAGGCGCTTCA
>CAZPNH010000488.1:0-2651 GCA_964587635.1 uncultured Bordetella sp. | reverse complement strand
CGCCCAGGATTTCCGAGGCGCGGTTGGCGATCACCTCGTTGACGTTCATGTTGGACTGGGTGCCCGAGCCGGTCTGCCACACTACCAGCGGGAATTCCTCGTCGTGGCGTCCGGCCAGCACCTCGTCGGCCGCGCGCGCGATCGCCTCGGCCTTTTTGGCGTCCAGCAGGCCGAGCGAGGCATTGACGCGCGCAGCGCAGCGCTTGACCAGCGCGAGCGCGTGGATCACCGGAAGCGGCATGCGCTCGCTGGAAATGCGGAAGAACCGGCGGCTGCGCTCGGTCTGCGCGCCCCACAAACGTTCTGCCGGTACCTCGATCGGCCCGAACGAATCCTTCTCGGTGCGCGTTCCGCTCATCGCGCTACGGCAGGTCGAAGAACAACACTTCCGCGGCGACGCCCTTTTCCATCACGACCTCGGAGACCCCGGTCATCTTGAGGGCATCGCCCGTTGCGAGCGGCGTGCCGTTCACCGAGATCGCGCCGCGCACGACATGCACATAGGCATTGCGCCCGGCGCCAAGCGTCAGCGAGGCGCGCTCGGCGCCGTCGAACAGGCCGGCGTAGATGCGCGCGTCCTGGTGGATCGTCACCGAGCCTTCCGCGCCGTCGGGGGAGGCCACCAGGCGCAGCCGGCCGCGCTTGGACGCGGCATCGAAGTGCTTCTGCTCGTAGCCGGGTGCGATGCCGCGCACGTTGGGCTCGATCCAGATCTGCAGGAAGTGCGTGACGCCGGCCTTGTCGTGGTTCTGCTCGCTGTGCTGCACGCCGCGGCCCGCGCTCATGCGCTGCACATCGCCCGGCACGATGGTCGAGCCGGTGCCCATCGAATCCTTGTGCCCGAGCGCGCCTTCCAGCACATAGCTGATGATTTCCATGTCGCGATGGCCGTGCGTGCCGAATCCCGTGCCGGGCTGGATGCGGTCCTCGTTGATGACGCGAAGCGCGCTGAAGCCCATGTGCGCCGGGTCGTAATAGTCGGCAAAGGAAAACGAGTGGTAGGAGTCGAGCCAGCCATGCTCGGCGTGGCCGCGCTCCCCGGCGCGCCGGATTTCGATCATGCGCTCAGCTCCCCGCCGCCGCGCCGGGCGCTTTTTCCTCGGCCGAGTTCTGGGCCGCGATCTCGGCGTGGACCTTCGCCATGTCGAGCGACTTGGCCTGGGTCAGCACCTGCTCGAGCGCCTGGCCCGGCAGCGCGCCGGCCTGCTGGAACAGGATGACCTTCTCGCGGAACACCATTAGCGTGGGAATCGAGCGGATGTTGAAGGCGCCCGCCAGCTCCTGCTGTTCGTCCGAGTTCACCTTGGCGAACACCACGTCCGGATGCGTTTCCGAGGCCTTCTCGAACACGGGCGCGAAGGCCCGGCAGGGACCGCACCACGGCGCCCAGAAATCGATGATGACGGTCTGGTTGCCGTTGATCGTCTGTTCGAAGTTGTCTTTGGTCAGTTCGATCGTCGCCATCTGGGCCCTTTCCGGTGAGAAATCGCAGTGTATATTGGGCCGACCCCTATCGTTTCAACCTGGCATGCCATACGTCGGGCGCGTCGCGCCATATCCTACCCGTCCCCTGCAATTCGGCGCGCTGGTGGCAGCGCTGGCGAGCTGGCTCGACTGCCGAAGCACCGGCGGGCGCTGGCTGTTGCGCATGGAAGACCTCGACCTCCCCAGGGTTATCCCCGGCGCAGCGGATGCGATCCTGCGCCAGCTGGAAGCCTTCGGACTGCAGTGGGATGGCCCCGTCGTCTACCAGAGCGCCCGGCAGGATGTTTACCGGGAGGCGCTGCGGAAACTCAAGGCCAGCAGCTATTCCTGCGCCTGCACGCGCAAGGAACTCGAGGACTCGGCGCTCGCCATCGACGGCTCCCGCATCTACCCCGGAACCTGCCGCGCCGGTCTTGCGCCGGGCAAAGCGCCCCGCGCAGTCCGGGTGCGCACGGATAGCGAGCCAATCCGCTTTGCCGATCGCGTGCAAGGCCCAATCGGGCAATCCGTCGAACGCGAAGTGGGCGATTTCGTGCTGCTGCGTGCGGACGGCGTGTTTGCCTACCAGCTCGCGGTCGTCGTCGATGACGCCGCGCAGGGCGTCACCGACGTGGTGCGCGGCGCGGACCTGCTCGATTCGACCGCGCGCCAGATCCATCTGCAGCGGCTGCTCGGCGCCGCCACGCCGCGCTACCTGCATGTGCCCGTCGCCACCAACGGCGCGGGCGAAAAACTTTCGAAGCAGACGCGCGCGCCCGATGCGGGGCCGGGGGACATTCCGCGTGCGTTGGAATTTCTCGGCATGCGGACCCCCGCCGGCAGCGTTGGAAAAGAACTGCTCGAGTGGGCCGTCCGCCATTGGGACGCCGCCCGCGTGCCGCGAGTCCGCAGCCTTACGCCCTCTTCGGAGGGATGATCACCGTAGCCAGCGAGCCGAGCACGAAGGCGAGCGACGCGTATTCCGCCCACCCCGGCTGCTCGCCGAGAAACAGCATGCCGCTGAAGACCCCGACCACGGGAATGACCAGCATGCTGAGCGAGAACACCATCACCGACATGCTGGTGGCGAGCTTGATCCAGGCCCAGTGTCCCCAGGCGAACGCGAACAGCACGTTGTAGGCGACGGCCAGCAGCGGGCGCAGCCCGATCTGGCCCAGCTTGCCTAG
>CAZPNH010000487.1:0-2652 GCA_964587635.1 uncultured Bordetella sp. | reverse complement strand
GATGCCGTCCATGCCGAGCAGCTCGCCGCCCATGAAGAAGCCGGTGACCTGCTCGCGCCCGTCGCCGTCCACCAGGCTGGACTTGAAGAACCCGCTGCGCACCGAGTAGATGGCCTTGAACTCGTCGCCGGAGGCGAACAGGGCTTCGCCGCGCCGGATGCGCCGGCGCGCGTAGACCACCTTTTCGAAGGAATCCATGTCCGTCGCGCCGAGGCCCTGCGGCAGGCAAAGCTCGCGCATGTTGCAATTCGAGCAGGTGACCTCGAATTTCCGGGGCGTCGCAACGGGCTTTATGGCGGTGATGGCATACATGGCGGTTCTCCCCTATTGGCCTGCGGCGGCGCGCTGCGCGACGACCTCGCGCATGCGGTCGAATTCCTTGCTCTTGTCGAAAAAACCCTTCGCGCCCAGCCGCTCGGCCAGTTGCCGGTAGGGATAGGCCGCGAAGTTGGAAAACAGGAAGATATCGATGTCAGGCGCCTGCGCGCGCACGGCGCGCAGCACATCGAAGCCCGTGCCGTCCGAGAGTTGGATGTCGAGAATCACCAGGTCCGGGCGCGTCTTGAGGATGGCGCTGATCGCTGCCGCGACGCCGCCGGCGTGACCGGCCACCGAGGCGCCTGCCAGGACGACCATCGACTCGACTCGCTCACGGATTTTGACCGAGTCCTCGACGACGAAGACGCGAAGGGGGGCGGGTCTGGCGGATTGCGCTGTTTGTGGCATGCCGCCAGTCTGTCCGCGCACATCGCGCGGCAACATCGGTGGCGGCTGAATCACGGTATCGGACTCCGCCGGTCCGCGTGTAGGACGATTCCTAGCTACTGCAGCAGCTTGTGCTCCAGCGCGTAGCGCACCAGCTCGGCGGTGCTGCCGAGGCCGAGCTTCTCCAGGATCCGCGCCTTGTGCGTCGACACGGTCTTCACCGACAGGTGCAGCTTCTCGCCGATTTCCGTGGGGCCGAGCCCGGATACGAGCAGCCGCAGCACCTCGAACTCCCGGTTCGACAGCGCCTGGGGGCCCTCGGACCCCGGCGCCACCAGGCTGGCCGCCGCCGCATCGCTGATGTGCACGCCGCCCGCGGCGATCTTGCGCAGCACGCCGACCAACTGCTCGGCGGCGCTGTCCTTGGTGAGGTAGCCCGCGGCGCCTGCCTTGAGCGCGCGGGCCGCGTACTGCGCCTCGCCGTGCATCGACAGTACCAGCAACTTGAGCGCGGGCCTTTCCACCTTCAGGCGCCTGATCAGGTCGATCCCCGAGAGACCGGGCATGGACATGTCCAGCATCGCCACGTCGTAGTCGTTGCCGCGCACCAGCGCCAGCGCCTCGTCGCCGTTGGCCGCCTCGCCGGCCACTTCGATGCCGCTGGCGGCCGCGAGGATGCCCTTGAGGCCGTCTCGCACGATCTTGTGGTCGTCCGCGATCAGCACGCGGATCATGGCGCCGCTCCCGGATGCGCGGGGCACATCGGCACCTGCGCCCGCACGCGCGTGCCGCCGCGCGGCGCGCATGCCACCTCGAACGAACCGCCGAGGTAGGTGACGCGCTCGCGCATGCCTCTGAGTCCGAGAGATCGCAGCTTCGCGAGATCCTCGGGCGCAATGCCGCGGCCGTCGTCCTCGACCTCGAAGTGCAGTTCGCCGTCTTCGACCGAAAGCACCACCCAGGCATTCTTCGCGCCTGAATGCCGCGCGATGTTGGTGAGCGATTCCTGCAGCGCCCGGTACACGGCGGTGGCCGTGCCGGCGTCGACGCCGGCGAAAGCGCCGTCGCCGGACATCTGGATTTCGCAGCGCACGCCGGAGCGGCGCGAGAAGTCCTGCACCAGCCAGGCGGCCGCGTCGGCGAGGCCGAGGTCGTCGAGCATCAGCGGCCGCAGGTCGGCGGCGATGCGCCGCGTCGAGTTCACGGTCTGGTCGAGCATGGCGCCCATCTGCTCGGCCTTGGCGGCGGATTCGAGATCGCCCGGCGGCAGGCGCGCGCTCAGCCAGGAGAGGTCCATCTTGAGCGCCGTGAGAAGCTGGCCGAGTTCATCGTGCAGTTCGCGTGCGATGCGCGTCTTTTCCTCTTCGCGCGCGTCCAGCACGCGCGCCGACAGCTCGCGCAATTCCTGCTGCGAGCGCTTGAGCGCGTCCTCGGCCTGCTTGCGCAGCGTGACGTCGCGCAGGATCACGGTGAAGTAGCGCCGGCCGCCCTCGCTCGCCTGCGAGATCGATGCCTCGATGGGGAACTCGCTGCCGTCGGCGCGCAGCGCCCAGAGCGTGGTGGTGTCGCCCATGCGCCGGCTGGTGACGCCGGTCTCGCCGAAATGCGCGACGTGGCCGTGGTGCGAGCCGCGGAAGCGCGCCGGCAGCAGGCGCTCGAGCGCGGTGCCGGCGGCCTGGTCCTGGCGCAGGCCGAACAACTGCTCTGCGGCGCGGTTGAACAGGATTATTTTCTGCTGCTCGTCCACGGTGACCACGGCGTCCATCGCGGAATCGACGATTGCCGTGAGGCGCGCGTGGCTTTCATCCAGCGCGGTCCGCGCGCGCGCTTCACGCGCTTCCGAGATGAGCGCGGTCTGCACCACGATGAATACCATCGCGCCGAGCACCGTGAGGTCGGAGACCAGGTCGAGGGCCGACAGCCAGGGGTGTTCGGCGCCGACCGCGA
>CAZPNH010000486.1:0-2654 GCA_964587635.1 uncultured Bordetella sp. | reverse complement strand
GGCGCAGCCAGCGGCGCACGAAGCGGATCTCGTCCTCGAACCAGTCCTCCTGTTCCAGCAGGACATAGGTGGTGTACTGGCTCAGGGTTTGCGGCACGCGCAGACGCACCCCGCCACGGACATTGACGACGAGACCCGCGTCCGGCGGGCTCATGACTTGTAGGCGATCACGTTCAGGCTGACCGGCGTGTCCCCGAAACGCAGGGAACTCGTATCTTCGAACAGGCCGAAATCGCCCGCCTTCTCGACGCGCGCGAACCCCGCCCGCGACAGAAAGTTGCCCAGGATTTCATGCGTCAGCCCGACATAGTGGAAGTCGTGTGCATCCAGCTGGCCACCGAAGGCGATGCGCATGAGCATGAAGCGCTCTTCCCTCGTTCGCGCCGGATCGAGAAACAGCCGGCAAACCACCTCAAAGTCCGGCACGCTGATTTTCGCCGCGCCGCCGGGTTTCAGGACGCGGTGAAACTCCGCCAGCGCCCGCGGCAATTTGTCCTGGTATCCAAGGTGTTCAAGCACATGCGACGCATAGATTTCCGCGACGGACGCTTCCGCAAAGAGTCCCAGATCGACACAGTCGCCCACGTAATCCACATCGGCGCCGGGCTGCACGTTTACAATTTTCCAGCCGGGTTTGCGCTTTTCGCCGCCGATGTGCAGCCTGAGCGGCGCCTGCGCGTCCTCCAGGGTGCTCGCGGCGGCGCCGACGGCGGCGGAAATCGGGGCCGCCGCCGGGGCGCGCGATTTTTCCGCCAGCATCGTGCGATAGGCCGCTTCCAGCTCGCGCGCGAATCCCGCGCTATCCATCAGCGGCGACGATCGCATGCGCTCCCGCATGCCAGTGCGAAGTTCGCGCCGCCCGGGGACGTCCTGCGCGAGTTCCATGGCGATTTCCACATATTCACGGCGCGTGCGCGCGACGAATTGCGGTAACCCGGCGCTCTGCAGAATGCTCGCGCCGGTTCGCGACGCATGGGTCGTTCCCGCCAGCGTGACGACCGGCACGCCCATCCACAGGGCCTCGCAGGTCGCGGCGACGCTGTTCCACGGAAAGACATCCAGTGCCACGTCGACATCCTGGTACCTCGCGAGGCGCCGCGCATGGGATGCTTCCGGCACGGCCGCATCGATCCGGTCGCTGGCGATCCCCTTCGCCGCAAAAAGATCGAACGCGCGCCGCCGCGCGCTCTGCGCGCGGAAGCCATGCGTAGTCATGAACAGCTTCGCTCTTGGCAGCGCGTGCAGCAATTCGGCCCAGGTCCCGATCATCTCGTCGGTGACGGCGGCCAGATCGGTGAAGCAGGCGAAGGTGACGTGCCCCGGCCCGAGCTCCGGCGGCGCCTCCAGCGCCGGCGCATCGGCGGGCGGCCGATAGCACAGGAATCCGCCGGGCAGGCGCAGCGGCTTCTCGGTGTAATAGCGCTCGCCGGCCCCTTCCGGATCCGCGACTGCGTCCGTCAGCAGATAGTCCACATCGGCGAGTCCGGTGGTGTCCGGATAGCCCATCCACGTTGCCTGCACCGGCGCCGGCTTCATCGCCAGCACCAGCGGCCTGCCGCCGCCCGAGTGGCCGGCCAGGTCGACCAGGATGTCGATGCCGTCGGCCCGGATCCGGTCCGCCGCCAGGAAATCGGACAGCGAGGAGATATCCCGCCAGGTGCAGTCCAGTTCGGGCAGGGGCCGCGCCGCGCCGTCGCCGAGGGGCGAATTCGAATAGCAGAAAATCCGGAATTCGCGGCGGTTATGCGCGGCGAGGACGGGCTCGATGAAGCAGCTGAGCGGACTCTGCGCGAAGTCCGGGCACACATAGCCGACGTTGACGCGCCGCCCGGGCACCTGCAGGTCCACTGCCTGCGTGGTCGTCAGGCGCACCAACCCGCGCGCGTGCCGCCGCGCCCAGGAAAGATGCCGCTCATAAAGCTGCTGCGGATTGTTCTGCAGGTAATGCGCCGCGGAGAGCGCCGACGACTCGAGCTGGGAATTGGACGGGGTGAGCTCGAGAACCTTGCGCCATGCCGCAAGGCCCTCCTCTACGCGACCGACGAGGAGCAGCGCGCCGCCCAGACCCATGTAGGCGGCATCCAGCGACGGATCGAGATCGACTGCGGCCTGCAGGTTCACGATGGCCTCATCGAGCTGCAACTCCCGATACTGGATCTGACCGAGGCGCCAGCGCCACTGCGCGTTGCGCGGGTCGAGCGCGAGGGCCTGCTTGAAATAGCTGATGGCCTGCGTGCCGTCGCCCGCACGCTCGCGCAGGTTGCCCAGGTTGTAGAGCGCGTGCGCCAGTTTCGGATCGAGTTCGATGGCCCTGGCATAGGCCGGCGCGGCCTCATCCGGCCGGTCCAGCACCTCCATCGCCTGGCCGAGATTGTTGTGCGCCTTGGCCATGCCGGGATCGAGCGCGATGGCACGGCGGAACGCGGCAACGGCGTCGCCGGCCTTGGTCTTGCCCTGCGCCTGCAAGGCGCAGCCGAGCATGTAGGCCAGCCGGGGTTCCTTGTCGTTGACGGCCATCGCCTTCACGAGACTGTCGATGGAAAGGCCCGGGGCATCGGATTCGAAGCCGATATCCCAAAGGAGCTCCAGCGCCCCGAGATGATCAGCGGCGCGCTGCAGGATTTCCCTGCAGGATTCCGCCGCTTCGACCTTCC
>CAZPNH010000485.1:0-2657 GCA_964587635.1 uncultured Bordetella sp. | reverse complement strand
GACTTGCATTCCAGCCCCTTATCGCTCGACGGCCAGCGCCACGCCCATGCCGCCGCCGATGCACAGCGAGGCAAGGCCCTTTTTCGCGTCGCGCTTCTGCATTTCGTGCAGCAGCGTGACGAGGATGCGGCAGCCCGAGGCGCCGATGGGGTGGCCGAGCGCGATCGCGCCGCCGTTGACGTTCACCTTCGAGGTGTCCCAGCCCATCTGCCGGTTGACCGCGATCGCCTGCGAGGCGAAGGCCTCGTTGATTTCCATGAGGTCGAGGTCCTTCGGCTCCCAGCCCGCGCGCGCGAGGCAGCGCTTGGAGGCCGGCACCGGGCCCATGCCCATGTATTTCGGATCCACGCCCGCGGTGGCAAAGGCCTTGATGCGGGCAATGGGTTTGAGGCCCAGCTCCCTGGCCTTCTTCGCGGACGTAAGAACGATGGCCGCCGCGCCGTCGTTCAGGCCGGAGGCGTTGCCGGCAGTCACCGTGCCGCTCTTGTCGAAGGCCGGCTTGAGCGCCTTCATCGCATCCAGCGTCGCGCCCGCGCGCGGGTACTCGTCGGCCGAGAACATCACCGGGCCCTTGCGCGAGGCGATCTCGACCGTGACGATTTCATCCTTGAAGCGGCCCGCCTTCATCGCGGCCTCCGCCTTGTTCTGGCTCGCCACCGCGAATTCATCCTGCTCCTCGCGCGTCACGGCGTATTCCTTGGCGACGTTCTCGGCGGTCACGCCCATGTGGTAATGGTTGAAGGCGTCCCACAGCCCGTCCACGATCATGGAGTCGGTCATTTTCACGTCGCCCATGCGAAAGCCGTCGCGCGAGCCGTTCAGCACGTGCGGCGCGGCGCTCATGTTTTCCTGGCCGCCGGCGACGACGATGTCGGAATCGCCGTTGGCGATGGCTTGCGCGCCGAGCATCGCCGCCTTCAGCCCGGAGCCGCAGACCTTGTTGATGGTCATGGCGGGCACCATGAACGGCAGGCCCGCCTTGATCGAGGCCTGGCGCGCCGCGTTCTGGCCGACGCCCGCCGCGAGCACCTGCCCCATGATGACTTCGGAGACCTGGTCCGGGGAGAGGCCGGCGCGCTGCAGCACGCTCTTGATGATGAGCGCGCCCATGTCGGACGCGGGCATCTTGGCGAGCGAGCCGCCGAATTTTCCGATCGCGGTCCGCGCCGCGCCTACGATGACGATTTCTTCCATGGTCTTCTCCTGGTTGGCCTTCTGCGTAACGCCTTTTGCGTTATGCCTTTTCCTTCACATAGCGACCGGGCGCAGGCTCGATCGCCGCATACTGCGCGCTGCCGGTCTGCGCCGGCGATTCGCGCGTTCCACCTTTGAATTTCTCCAGCCATTGCGACCACTGCGGCCACCAGCTGCCGCGCACCTCCGCAGCCTGGTCGAACCAGGCTTCGGCATCGGCGGGATGGGCATCCGATGTCCAGTAACTGCGCTTGTTGCCGGACGCGGGGTTGACCACGCCCGCGATGTGGCCGCTCGCGCCGAGCACGAATTTCTTCTCTCCGCCCAGCAGCCCGACCGAACGGTAGGCGGCGCGCCACGGCACGATGTGGTCCTCGCGCGTGGCGAGGATGAACGCCGGCCGGTCCGCCTTGCCGAGGTCCACCGGCACGCCCAGGCTTTGCACCGCGCCGGGCAGGCGCAGCCGGTTCTCCAGATAGGTGTTGCGCACGTAGCTGCAGTACATCGGCCCCGGCAGGTTGGTGCTGTCCGCGTTCCAGTAGAGCAGGTCGAAGGCCGCCGGCGCGCCGCCCATGAGGTAGTTGTTGACCACGTAAGGCCAGACGAGGTCGTTGGCGCGCAGCGCATTGAAGGTCGACGCCAGGTCCGCGCCCGGCAGCAGGCCGCCCTTGCCGATCGAGGCTTCCCTCGCGGCCACCGCGCCCTCGTCGATGAAGATGCCGAGCTGCCCCGGCGCCTCGAAGTCGAGCATGGTGGCGAGATAGGTCGTGCTCTCGACCAGATCCTCGCCTTTGGCCGCCATGACCGCGACGGCGGTCGCGAGCAGCGTGCCGCCGACGCAGAAGCCCAGCGCGTTGACGCGGTCGGACCGCGCGATGGATTTTCCAACCCTCAGGGCGCCCAGCACGGCTTCGACGTAATCGTCCCAGTCGTACTGTCCCTGTTGCGGGCCGACGTTGCGCCAGGACACCATGAACACGGTGTGGCCCTGAGCCACCGCGTAGCGCACGAAGGAGTTCTCGGGCCGCAGGTCGAGGATGTAGAACTTGTTGATGCACGGCGGCACCATCACCAGCGGCCGCGCGCCCACCTGCGGCGTCGCCGCCCGGTACTGGATCAGCTGGATCAGGTCGTTCTCGTAGACCACGTCGCCCGGCGTGAGCGCGAGATTGCCGCCGACCTCGAAGGCCGACTCGTCGGTCTGGCTGATGCGGCCCCTGCCCAGGTCGGCGATCAGGTTGGCGATCCCCTGCGTCACGCTCTCGCCGTTGGACTTGAGCGCGAGCTGCAGCACCGCCGGGTTGGTGGCGGCGAAATTCGCCGGCGACATGGCGTCGCACCACTGCTTCACGGCGAATTGCAGCCGCTCCTTGGTTTTTGCGTCGAGCTCGGCGCTTTCGGCCAGCTCTCCGAGAAAACGCGAGGCGAGCAGGTAGGACTGCTTCAGGTACGCGTAGTAAGGG
>CAZPNH010000484.1:0-2665 GCA_964587635.1 uncultured Bordetella sp. | reverse complement strand
GATCCTGGAATTCAGCTTCGGCAAATCCTAGCCGCCGCGCCTACAGCTGGCGGCAGAGCGTGTAGACGTTGGTGCCGGTTTCGGCGTAGGCGGAGGCGTCGGCGATGACGTTGATGTCGGGGTTGGGGCCCTCCGCCTGCTTCTGCCCGCGCACGGTTCCGGTCCCGATCAGCCCGTCATCCATCTGCGTGTCCACCGCGATGGCGACCTTTTCGGGCAGGTTCGCCGAGCAGGCGACCAGGCCGCTGAAGCCGCCCAGCGAGGTGCTGCCCGCGCCGTTGCCGTTCTGCACGCCGATGATGCCCGAGGACGCGTTGAGCCACTGCTGCGTGCCGCTGCCCGCGACGAAGCCGGCGCGCCGCAGGTGGTCCCACCACAGCCGCGACTCGTCGGCCGCGCTCGGGCTGTTGTATTTGCCCGCAAGCAGGCCGTCGCCGTTGCCCGAGACCGCGCCGCTCCAGCGCGAGCCCGCCTGCGCGTCGTCGCCCGGGATGGCGCGGTAGCGGTCCTGGTAGCCGTAGTAGGCCGCCGACAGGCCGGAGAAGTCGGCCGCGACGCTTTTCATCCTGGCCTGCGTGACCATCTCCTGGCCCTTCAGGATGCCGCCCAGCACGAGGCCGCCGATCACCAGCACGATCGATATCTCGACCAGCGTGAAGCCGCGGGACAGTGCGGGATACTTTTTTTCCATGGCAGGGCATTCTGCGCGGACCGGCCGCCGGGTTCCGTGTGTTGCGTCGCATAGGGAATTCCGCCGCAATGAGCGCTCGCGCACAGTGCGCCGCCGATTCCAGGCATAGGCTCGGCGTTCAACTATTGGAGAGCGACATGGGCATAGGAACGATTCTGCTGGTCATCCTGGTACTCGCGCTGGTGGGCGTGCTTCCCACCTGGCCGCACAGCAGCAGCTGGGGCTACGGCCCGAGCGGCGGCGTCGGCCTGATCCTGGCGGTGGTGCTGATCCTGTTCGTGCTGGGAAAAATATAGGCGCCGCATGCCGCGCGCGCCGATGAAACTGAAGGTGAAGAAGAATCAGCTTCACAAGGACATCGGCAAAGCCGCCGGCGCGCGCCTCACCAAGGCCGACATCGCGAGGGAAAAATCGAAGGGCGGCGTGTTCGCCCGGCGCGCGCAGTTCGCGGAGAACGCCGCGAAATGGCATCACGCCGGCGCGGGCAAGCGCTAGGCCGCCCTGCGCGCGGAGGTGTAACCGGGTTTTGCAGATGTAAACGAGCCTTACACATTAGTTGACGCATCTTTGCCGGCCGGGCTGTCCAATCATTCATTACATTCCCTGCCACCGGCAGGAAGGAGCAGCAAATGAAATTCACCAAAGTTATTCTGTTATCGGCGGCACTGGCGGCGGCAGCCGCGCCGGGTCTTGCGCAAGCCCGTCCCGGGCACTACGGCGGCTACCGCGGCGGCGGCATCGGGCTCGGCCTCGGTCTGGGCCTGGCCATCGGCGTCCCGCTGCTCGCGTCCTCGTACTACGCGCCGCCCTACTACGCGCCGCCGTACTACCCGCCGAACTACGGATACGCGCCTCCCTATGGCTACCCGCCGCAGCAATACCCGCAGCAATACGCGCAGCCGGTGCAGCCGTCGGGCAACGCCTGGTACTTCTGCCCGCAGGCCAACGGCTACTACCCGAACGTGCAGCAATGCCCGGGCGGCTGGCAGCAGACCGCGCCGCAGCCCGGACGCTAAGCAGGCCCCGCGCCCTTGCGCGGGAGAACGATGCGGAACCGGCTGCCTTTGCCTTCCTCGCTCTCGAGCTCGATGCGGCCGCCGTTGGCCTGGATTGCGGAGAGAGCGATGGCAAGGCCGAGGCCCGTGCCGCCGGCCTCCCGCGAGCGCCCTTCGTCCATGCGGTAGAAACGCTCGAATATCCGGGCGCGATGCGGCGCGGGAATGCCCGGGCCCGAATCGCGTATCTCGATGGCCGCCTCGGCTGCCGACGGATTCGCGGCCGTCACCCGGATTTCTCCGTGGGCGGGCGTGTAGCGGATGGCGTTGTGCAGCAGGTTGGTCAGGGCCTGCCGCAGCAGCGCACGATCGCACCAGGCGAAAACCGCGGCCCCCGCATCGACGTCCAGGCGCTGCTCCTTTTCGTCGGCCAGGACGCGAAGCTGGCCCGCCGCTTCGGCGGCGACCTCGCACAGGTTCACGGCTTCGGGCTGCAAGCGCACGGCGCCCGACTCGGCCCGCGTGAGCGCGAGCAGGCTCTCCACCAGCCGCGTCAGGCGTTCGACCTCCTCGAGCATGCTGCCGATCACGTCGCGGTAGGCTGCCGGCGTCAGCGATTTCTGCAGGGACACCTCGCCCACGCTGCGCATCGCGGTGAGCGGGGTGCGAAGCTCGTGCGACGCGTCGGCCGTGAAGCGCCGCAGCTGCTCGAAGGACGCCTGCACGCGCGACAGCGCGCCGTTGAACACGGTCGCGAGGCGTCCGAATTCGTCCCGCGGATTGCCGGCCGGCAGCCGCTCGCCGAGGGAATCCGCGGTGATTCTGCGCGCCCTGTCCGCCATGGCGCCAATCGGCGCGAGCACTCGGCCGGCCAAAAAGTATCCCCCGGCGAGCGCCAGACCGATGGCGATCGGCACGCCGATCGAGAGAATCACCGCCAGGGTCTGCAGCGTTCCCCGGAGATTGGTCTCGCGCCGCG
>CAZPNH010000483.1:0-2684 GCA_964587635.1 uncultured Bordetella sp. | reverse complement strand
TGGGCATCGTCATCAGCGCGCTAACCATCAACCCCAGCCTGCGCAAGGACCTGCCCTACGACACGCTGAAGGATTTCGCGCCGCTCACGCAGATCGGCAACACGGTGATGGCGCTGGTCGCGGTCGCCGAGCTGTCCGCCAGCGACCTGCGCGGGTTGCTCGCCGAGGCCAGAAAAAAGCCCGGCGAACTCGCCTACGCCTCGCTGGGCGTGGGCACCGGCACGCACCTCGCGGGCGAGCTGCTCAAAATGCGCGCCGGTGTGGACCTGCTGCACGTGCCTTACAGCGGCAGCGCGCCCGCCTACAAGGACATGCTGGGCGGCCGCGTGCCGCTCGGCTTCGTGCTGCTGCAGTCGGCGCTGCCGCACGTGAAGGCGGGCCGCCTGAAGGTGATCGGCATCACCAGCGCTAAGCGCAGCGAGGTCTATCCCGAGTTCGCGACGCTCGCCGAAACGCTGCCCGGCTATTCGGTGGACAGCATGTTCGGCCTGGTCGCGCCGGGCGCCACGCCGAGGGAATTGGTGCGCAGGATAGGCGCCGACGCGGGTGCCGCGCTGCGCGATCCGGCACTGAAGGCGCGCCTGGGCGAACTCGGCATCGACGTCGTGGCTTCGCCGCCGGAGGAATTCGGGGTCTTCATCCGCGCCGAAATCGACAAGTGGGCGCCCGTGGTGCGCGCCTCCGGCGCACGGCCGGAATAAATCCGGCCTAGCGGACCCGGTAGATTTCTACCGGGAAGTTGCCGCGCGACACCTCGATGGCGCCGCGCTTCTGCTCGAGCTGCGCGATGACGGCCGCGCGGTCGCTGCCCTTCTCCCAGAGCGCCTTGAACACCTTGCGGTCGTCCTTGCCCTTCTTGGAGATGACCTCGGTGGTCTCCGAGAGCGGCGCGCCCCAGCGCGACTTGAGGTGCGCGGTGACGCGCTCCAGTTCCTTCATCTCGAAGCGCAGGTCGTAGGCCTGGATCACGCCGGCCTTGATGAACACGGTGATCTTGGCCTGCGCGCCGCCCAGCGAGACCTGCGCGTCGTCGCAACGCCGGTCGGCGGCATCGCTCTTCCATTCGAGCTCCTTGCAGTGCGCGCTCGGGAAGGCCTTCTTCACGTCGATCTCCTTGCCGCCCAGCTTGATGCCGCTGAGTTCATAGCCGAACGCGGGCAGCGACAGGCACAGCGCGAGGGCCAGCAGGAGTTTTTTCATTTCAGCACCGTCCTTGCGCGGAAGCAGTCCGCCGCATGGTCATTTACCATGCCCGTGGCCTGCATGAAAGCGTACATGATGGTCGAGCCCACGAACTTGAAGCCGCGGGCCTTGAGGTCCTTGGACAGCGAATCCGAGATTTCGGTTCGCGCCGGCACCCGCGCGCCGGGCCGGCGCCGGACCGGCTTGCCGTCGACGAACCCCCAGACGTAGGCCGAGAAGCTGCCGCATTCCTTCTGCAACGCGAGGAAACACTTCGCATTGACGACCGCCGCCTCGATCTTCAGCCGGTTGCGCACGATGCCCGCGTCCTTCATGAGGGCGCTTTTCTTCCGCGCCGTGTATTTCGCGATTTTCTCCGGATCGAAGCCGTCGAAGACCTTGCGGTAGTTTTCGCGCTTGGCGAGGATGGTGTCCCAGGAGAGACCCGCCTGGGCGCCCTCGAGGATGAGGAACTCGAACAGCCTGCGGTCGTTGCGTACCGGCACGCCCCATTCGCGATCGTGGTACCGGATCGCGAGCGGGTTGCCGGGCCACTTGCAGCGGCGCAGTTCTTTCAGACCAGCCCGACGTTCTGTTCGTGCATCAGCGACAGGAGCCTGCCGCCCAGCATGGACAGGCGCTCGGCCATCACCGCGAGGAAGGCTTCGCTGAAGCGCGCGCGGCAGGATTCGGAGAAGCCGTCGATGTCCTGGATGCGCAGGCCCAGCACCCAGCTCATTTCCACGGCGGTGACGGTAGCGCTGCGCTTGGCCGAGCTGCGGCGCGCGTAGACCATTTCGCCCACGCAGTCGCCCGGGCTCACCGCGTTCAGCAGCTTGCCGCGCTGCGTCACCTTGAGCAGCCCGGCGGCGAGCACGTAGATGTGGTCGTCCTCCACACCTTCGCGGATGAGTTCGGCGCCCGCGGAAAACTTGCGGCAGCGGCACTTGCGCACCACTTCCCACAGCTCGGTGTCGGAGAAGCGCCGGAAGAACGCGAGGCGCCGCATGGCGCTGAATTCCTCGACGTCGGAGAGGCTGGACAGCGTCGCGTCCTCTTCCGACACGAGGGGCTCCAGCGCGGCGGCGAACTCGTCCCAGCTGTCGTAGCGGTCGGCGCGCGTCTTGCCGAGCGCGCGCATCACTACGCCGTCCAGCGCCGGTGCGATGCCCGGCTGCACGGTGGAGGGCGGCGGCGGGTCCTTGCGCAGGATGTCGTCCATGAGCTCGTAGGCGGTCGAGCCGGTGAACGGCCGTTCGCCGGTGAGCATGTGGTACATCACGCCGCCCAGCGAAAACATGTCGGAGCGGAAATCGATTTCCTCGCCGCCGCGGATCTGCTCGGGCGACATGTAGAAGGGCGAGCCGACGCCGGAGACCTGCGTGGTGTCCGAGCGCGACAGCTGCGCGGCGCCGAAGTCCGACACCTTGATGTCGAAATCCGGCCGCAGCATGATGTTGGCGGGCTTGATGTCGCGGTGCACGACGCCGGCGGTGTTGGCG
>CAZPNH010000482.1:0-2691 GCA_964587635.1 uncultured Bordetella sp. | reverse complement strand
TACCAGCTGGTCACCTCGGCCAACCGCATCCCGCTGATGGCGAACGGCACCATCGACCTCGAGTGCGGCTCGACCACCAACAACATCGCTCGCCAGGAGCAGGTCTGGTTCACGATGACGCACTTCGTCACCGCCAACCGCTGGATCGCCAAGAAATCCTCGGGCATCAAGTCGCTCGCGGACCTGAAGGGCAAGACCATCGTTTCCACCGCGGGCACCACCAACATCAAGCAGATCACCGAGATCAACGCGGCACAGAACCTCGGCATGAACATCATCTCCGCCAACGGCCACCCGGAAGCCTTCCAGATGGTGGAGACCGGCCGCGCCGTGGCCTTCGTGATGGACGACATCCTGCTCGCGAGCCTCGCGGCGAATTCGCGCGCGCCGGCCGACTACGAGATTTCGGCGGTCGGGCTGTCGGTCGAACCCTACGGCATCATGGTGCGCAAGGACGACAAGGCCTTCAAGGCGGTCGCCGACAAGGCGATGACCGCGGTCTACAAGTCGGGCGAAATCAACGCCATCTACGCCAAGTGGTTCGAGAAGCCGGTGCCGCCCAAGGGCATCAACCTCTCGCTGCCGATGGGCGCGGCGTTCAAGAAGGTCGTCGCCAATCCCACGGACTCGGGCGACCCGAAGGCCTACGAATAAGCTGACGCAGCGCAAGGACGGGGAACTCAGGTTCCCCGTTTTTCGTTGAGGCTTCGGTGAACTACCACTGGGACTGGAAGATCTACCTTGCCGCCGAGCCGGGCGGCACGGGCACCTATCTCCATTACCTGCTGGTGGGCCTGGGCTGGACCCTGCTGACCGCGCTGGCCGCCTGGGTGATCGCGCTCGCCATCGGCTCCGTGGTCGGCACGCTGCGCACCACGCCGCACCCGTGGATCGTGCGCCTGGGCAACGCCTATGTGGAAATATTCAGGAACGTGCCGCTCATCGTGCAGATGTTCCTGTGGTTCTTCGTCATGCCGGAACTGCTGCCCACGGCGATCGGCGACTGGATCAAGCAGGTGCCCCCGCCGTGGGGCTCCTACATCCCGGCGGTGCTGTGCCTCGGCATCTACACCTCGGTGCGGGTGGCCGAACAGGTGAAGGCGGGCATCAACTCGCTGTCGCGCGGCCAGCGCATGGCCGGCACCGCGCTCGGCCTCACACTGGGGCAGACCTACCGCTACGTGCTGCTGCCGATGGCGTTCCGCATCGTGCTGCCGCCGCTCACCTCGGAATTCATGAACGTGATCAAGAACTCCTCGATCGCGCTCACCATCGGCCTGCTCGAGCTCACCGGCCGCGCGCGCGCGATGCAGGAGTTAAGCTTCAAGGTGTTCGAGGCCTTCGCCGCCGCCACCGTGATCTACCTGCTCACCAACCTGGTGGTGGTGCTCGGCATGCGCATGCTCGAGAAAAGCGTGCGCGTGCCCGGCCTGATCGCCGCTTCGCCGAGCGCGGGCGGCCACTGACATGAACAGCGGCTTCGACTTCGACGTCATCCAGCGCTCGGCGGGCTACCTGTTCCGCGAGGGCATGACCTTCACGCTCACGCTGACCTTCATCGCCATGGTCGGCGGCATCTTCTTCGGCACGCTGCTGGCGATGATGCGGCTGTCGAAATTCCGGCTGCTCGGGCTCGCCGCCGGCGGCTACGTGAATCTCATGCGCTCGCTGCCGCTGGTGCTGGTGATTTTCTGGTTCTTCTTCCTGGTGCCCTACATCGGCGCCTGGGCGATCGGCGCCAAGGATCCCATCAAGGTCGGCGCCTTCTGGAGCTCGGTGATCACCTTCACCATGTTCGAGGCGGCGTACTACTGCGAAATCATGCGCGCCGGCATCCAGTCGGTGCAGCGCGGCCCAGTCTGGGCGGGCTACGCGCTGGGTCTCGACTACTGGCAGACCATGGGCAGGATCGTGCTGCCGCAGGCCTTCCGCAACATGCTGCCGGTGCTGCTGACGCAGACGGTGATCCTGTTCCAGGACACCTCGCTGGTCTACGTGATCTCCGCCACCGATTTCCTGGGCGCCGCCACCAAGGTCGCCAACCGCGACTACCGCCTGATCGAGATGTATTCCTTCGTCGCGGTGGTCTACTTCATCATTTCCTTCGGCCTGTCGACCCTCGTCAAGCACCTGCAAGCCCGCATCGCCATCATCAGATAGAGACGTAAAGGGAAACCCGCTCATGATCTCCATCAAAAACATCAGCAAGTGGTACGGCAGCTTCCAGGTGCTGACCGACTGCTCCACTGAGGTTAAAAAGGGCGAAGTGGTCGTCGTCTGCGGCCCCTCGGGCAGCGGCAAGTCCACCATCATCAAGTGCGTCAATGCGCTGGAGCCCTTCCAGAAGGGCGAGGTCACGGTCGACGGCATCTCCGTGGGCGATCCGAAGACCAACCTGCCCAAGCTGCGCTCGCGCATCGGCATGGTGTTCCAGAACTTCGAGCTGTTCCCCCACCTCTCCGTGACCGAGAACCTGACGCTGGCGCAGATCAAGGTGCTCGGCCGCACCGAGGAGGCGGCGCGCGACAAGGGCCTCAAGCTGCTCGACCGCGTCGGCCTGATCGCGCACAAGGACAAATTCCCGGGCCAGCTCTCCGGCGGCCAGCAGCAGCGCGTCGCCATCGCGCGCGCCCTGTCCATGGACCCGATCGCCATGCTGTTCGACGAGCCGACCTCGGCGCTCGACCCGGA
>CAZPNH010000481.1:0-2711 GCA_964587635.1 uncultured Bordetella sp. | reverse complement strand
GCGAAGAAGTACTGGCGGAAGTATTCGCCCAGCTGCTCGAAGAAGTAGCGCAGGTGCCCGACGATCGGGTAGTTGCGCAGCACGCCGTGCTTTTTCTGCGAGATGTCCGAAATGAACAGGAACACCAGGCCGATCAGCAGACCGAAGCCGATCAGCGTGCCGATGCCGTACGACAGGATGCCCATCACCATTGCCGTCCCTCCCTCGGACGCCATGATAGGCGAAAACCGGAAACTAGGACTTCAGGCGGCGGACGACGTCGTAGATCTGCTGGGCGTGGTGGCGCGGGTTGACGCCGTAGGCGGCGTGGCGGATCACGCCGTTCTTGTCGATCACGAAAGTCGAGCGCACGAGGGATTCGCGCCGCACGCCGTCCATCTCCTTCTCCTGCAGCACGCCGTAGCGGCGGCACACCTCGCCCTCCGGGTCGGACAGCAGGCCGATCGACAGGCCGTGCTTGTCGCGGAACTCGGCGTGCGACAGGCAGTCGTCGCGCGACACGCCCAGGATCACGCAGTTGCAGCGGTCGAACTCCTGCTCGTGGTCCGAGAACTCGGCCGCCTCCAGCGTGCAGCCCGGCGTGTTGTCGCGCGGATAGAAGTACAGCACGATGTGCTTCCTGCCGATGAACGAGGACAGCTCGACGTCCTGCATGTCTGCGTCCGGCAGCGTGAAGGCGGGAGCGTTTTGGCCTGGTTGCAGCATGGATTCGTCTCCGGAAAATTTTATGCTCGCACCGGCGTTTGACAAGTGCTGTTTGCCACGTTGTCGCTCGCTTGCCACATTTATAATCCATCGATGGAAGAAGCGCTGCTAGGGGGCTTGTCGCCGAAGGTTTTTTTGCGCCGCCATTGGCAGAAGCGCCCGCTTCTCGTGCGCGGCGCGCTGCCCGGATTCCGCGGCGTGATCGAAAAGCGTGCGCTATTCGCCCTCGCATCACGCAGCGACATCGAATCCCGCCTGGTGGAACGCCGCGGAAAAAAATGGCGGGTCACGCACGGCCCGTTGTCACAATCAAGCATGCGGCGTGCCGGCTCCCGCGACTGGACGCTGCTGGTCAACGGCGTCAACCACCACAACTCGCGGGCCGAGCAGCTGCTGCGGCAATTCGCGTTCGTGCCGCAGGCGAGGCTGGACGACGTCATGGTGAGCTATGCCGCCCCCGGCGGCGGCGTCGGCCCGCACTTCGATTCCTACGACGTGTTCCTGCTGCAGGGACAGGGGCGGCGGCGCTGGTGCCTCGCGCGCGCGCGGAATTTCGGCCTGGTGCCGGATGCGCCGCTCAAGCTCATCGCCCGCTTTCGCGCCGAGGAGGAGTTCGTGCTCGAGCCCGGGGACATGCTGTATGTGCCGCCCGGCTGGGGCCATGACGGCGTCGCGCTCGATGCCTGCCTTACCTATTCCATCGGGTTTCGCGCGCCGCGCGGCGCCGAGCTGGCGGCGGCGTTCCTCGACCACCTGCACGAGCGCGGCCTGCCGGACGCCGTCTACCGCGACCCGGGCCTGCGCCCGGCGGCCCGCCCCGCGCGGATCGGCCGGGAAATGACCGCGTTCGCGGAAGCGCAGCTCGCGCGCATCCGCTGGCAGCGCGGCGACGTGGAAGAATTTCTCGGGCGCTACCTGAGCACGCCGAAGGGGAACATCGTTTTTTCGCCCGCCTCGGGAATTTCTTCCGTCAAGGGCCGCGACGCACAGCTGGATGCAAAAACACAGATGCTTTATCTGGGCTCCCGGTTTTTCATCAACGGCGAAGTGCTGCGGCCGCGCGCCTCGCAGCGCCGGGTGCTGGCGGCGCTGGCCGACCGGCGGCAGGCGCCGGGCCGGGCACTTGCCCGCGCCGGACTCGAACGTTTAATCTTGGAGTGGTACCGATCCGGGTACCTGTCGCTTGCGAAAATCCGTGGCTGACGAAAAACCGCAGGCCGAATACCAGCGCTTCGAGGGCGAAGGCGACTACCAGCAGGCGGTCGACCGGCTGCTCGAGCAGCCGGGGCGCGAGCTGCGCATCTTCGATCCCGACACATCGTCGCTGCGCCTGAATTCCCCCGCGCGCGTCGCGCAGCTGGAGAAATTCCTGCGCTTCAGCCGCACGCGCAGGATCTACATCGTGGTCCACCACACCGAGACGCTGACGCGGCGCAGTCCGCGCATGATGGAGCTGCTCAAGCTGTTCACGCACGCCATCCAGATCAACCAGACGCACGAGGAGATCCGAAGCTTGCAGGATGCTTTCATGGTGATGGACGCCCAGCACTACCTGCGCCGCCCGGTGGCCGATTTCTACCGCGGCGCGATCGCCCTCAACGACGAGACCGAGGCCCTGGCGATGCGCTCGCGCTTCCAGGAAATCTGGTCCTCGTCTTTCCCCGGTGTTTCGAGCGCGACGCTAGGCTTGTAGGCGTTGCGCTGCTATAATGGTGCGCAGCCGCATTGTGGCTGGCACGGACTTCAATTCGAGACTTAAATTCAATTCTGAACTCAAAGGGAATCTCATGAACAAAGCACTGTTTATCGCCGCCGCGGTCGCCATCGCGCTCGCCGCCTGCAGCAAGGAAGAACCGAAACCCGCTCCGGCCCCCGCGCCCGCCGCGGCACCTGCGCCCGCCCCGGCGCCCGCCGCTTCCGCCCCGGCAGAAGCGCCCGCGGCCGCGACCACCACCACGACCACCACGACGACCACGACCCCGGCGGCGTCAGCCCCGGCGGAAACG
>CAZPNH010000480.1:0-2731 GCA_964587635.1 uncultured Bordetella sp. | reverse complement strand
CGAGACCCAGGAAATATTCATCCCGGTCGCCGAGCGCCTGGGAAACGAGGTGATCGAGTTCACCGACGTGTCCAAGGCCTTCGGCGACAAGCTGCTCATGGACAAGCTGTCGTTCAAGGTGCCGCCCGGCGCCATCGTCGGCATCATCGGGCCGAACGGCGCGGGAAAATCCACGCTGTTCAAGCTCATCACGAAAAAGGAGAAGGCGGACTCGGGCAAGATCGCCATCGGCAAGACGGTGAAGATCGCCCACGTGGACCAGTCGCGCGAAGCGCTGCAGTCCGACAAGACAGTGTTCGAGGACGTCTGCGGCGGCCAGGACGTCATCACCGTGGGCAAGTTCCAGATGCCGTCGCGCGTCTATCTCGCGCGCTTCAACTTCCGCGGCGGCGACCAGCAGAAACTGGTCGGCCAGCTGTCGGGCGGGGAGCGCGGCCGCCTGCAGCTCGCCAAGCAGCTCGTCGCCGGCGCCAACGTGCTGCTGCTCGACGAACCGTCGAACGACCTCGACGTCGAAACCCTGCGCGCGCTGGAAGAGGCGCTGTTGGAGTTCGCCGGCAGCGTGATGGTGATCTCGCACGACCGCTGGTTCCTCGACCGCATCGCCACGCACATCCTCGCCTTCGAAAGCGAGTCCCTGGTGACGTTCTTTCCCGGCAACTACCAGGAGTACGAGGCCGACAAGAGGAAACGCCTCGGCGAGGAAGCCTCGCGCCCGCGCCGCGTCCGCTTCAAGGCCCTGAAGTCCTAACTTTCCCGGCGGCTATGTGCGCCACCGAGCATACGGCGGGGAATTTCTGCCGTAGCGTTGGCGCCATGAACATCAGAAAAACGATTGCAGGCGCGGCCTTCGCGGCCGGCGCATTTGCCAGCATGACGGCCCTGGCCTGGAAGGTTCAGGAAGATCATGACAGCACGAAGCTGCTTATCTGCGCCGATAGCTCGAATGCCACCGTGGCGTTTTCCGAAGGTTACTGGACGGTCGTTGCGGCCGGAGAACACGGCGCCACCGGCGGACGGTTTTCCATCTTCGGCCAGGCAGCCTTGAAGGCGTGCGGCGAGGCCTGACGGTTAGCGGCCGTCCGGTGCCGCTCCGAGCAAGGGGAAGGCGCTGAAGACAGCAGGCTCGCCTACGGGTGGCGCCGCCGTCAGATGCTGCGGCGTCAGTTCTGCGAATGAAGTGACGCCGAGCAGGCCGAGGCAGGTGCGGATTTCTTCCTCCAGGATATCCAGCGTGCGCACCAGGCCCGGAACGCCGGCCGCGGCGAGGCCGAGGCAGGGCAGGCGGCCCAATCCCACCGTTTTGGCGCCCAGCGCGATGGCCTTCACCACGTCGGTGCCGCGCATGAAGCCGCCATCCACCCAGACTTCCGCGCGCCCGGCGACGGCCGCGACGATCTGCGGCAGCACAGCGATGCTGCCCAGCCCGTGATCGAGCTGGCGTCCGCCATGGTTCGACACGTAGATCACCTCGACGCCGTGCTGCACGGCGATTTCCGCGTCTTCGGCGGTGGCGATGCCCTTGATGATCAGCGGCAGGCCGTGCCTGTCGCCGTGTTTGTCCTTGTATCGCTTCACCTGATTCCAGGAAAGCCCTGACTGGAAAGTGCTGCCGGCGGGCGCGGTGGCGCGCCACGGCTTGACGAAGCGGCCGGCGAGATCGCGTTCGCGCCGGCTGTACATGGCCACGTCCACGGTGAAGCAGAAGGCCGCGTAGCCGTGGTCGCGCGCGCGCCGCACGTGGTCGTCCACCCAGTCGTCGCCGCCGCGCACGTAGATCTGGAACACGCGCAGGGTTTCGGCGGCCGCGGCCGTCGCTTCCAGGCCCGGCTGGCAGACGGAGGAGAGCATCTGCGGCACGCTGAACTGCGCGGCGCCGCGCGCCGCCGCCGCGGCGCCGCCATCGACGAGCGCTTCCAGGCCGCCGATGGGCGCGAGCATCACGGGCAGTCGCACCGGCTTGCCGAGGAATGTGGCGCTGCTGTCGATGCGGCTCACGTCGCGTAGCACGCGCGGCCGGAAGGCAAGCGAATCGAGCGCCTGGCGGTTCCGGCGCACCGTGGTTTCGGTCTCGGCGCCGCCGACGAGATAGCTCCAGGGGCCGGGCGCGAGGTTGCTGCGCGCCGCAGCAACGATTTCCTGCAAAGTGAGAAACTGTTCGTTCAGGGGGGCATTCATCGCGGACTCAAGGCTATCATCCGCCCGAGGGAAAATGAAAAGCCTTTCCGCCGTTCTCGCATTCGCCGTCCTCGCGGTATCCGGCGGCGCCGCCGCGCAGACATTTCCGCAGCCCGGCAAGCCGATCCGCGTACTGGTGGGATTCGCCGCCGGCGGCGGCACCGACATCCAGGCGCGCATCGTCGCCCCCAAACTCGGCGAAGCGCTGGGCGCGAGCGTGATCGTCGAGAACAAGCCCGGCGCCAGCACCTCCATCGCCGCGGCCGAGGTCGCGCGCGCCGCGCCGGACGGGCACACCATCCTCTACAGCTTCAACGGCGCATTCGCGCAGGTGCCGTTCACGCTGGCGGGCGGCGTGCCCTACGATCCGGTCAAGGATTTCACCGCGCTGTCGCTGGGCGCGCGCGGCTCGCAGATCCTGGTACTGCATGTCTCGGTGCCGGCAACCAATATCAAGGAACTGCTGGCCTGGGCGAAAGCGAATCCGGGCCAGCTCAACATCGCGTCCTTCGGCACCGGCACCTCCTCGCACCTGTTCGCGGAGATGTTCATG
>CAZPNH010000479.1:0-2760 GCA_964587635.1 uncultured Bordetella sp. | reverse complement strand
TGGTGGTGAATTTCATGGACGACGATCCGAATTTCGACCGCAACCTGCAGCGCATCGAGCGCGCTTTCGGCGGCGCGGTGATCGCCTTCCAGTCGCTGCGCGATCCGAACATCGTCGTGCTCGGCCTGAAAGGCGCGCCGGCGGCGCTCGAGTGGAACGTGCTGCGGGCGCGCGCCGCGGCGCTGGAAAAGAGCTACGGGCTGCCGTTTCCGCGCTACGTGGAGCGGCTGCGCACGATGAACCGCTGGAACACGGACGAGCTGCTCATCGTCCCGGCGCCGGGAGCGGCCTGACGTGGCGATCGACCCGGGCGAAATTGCCGCTCTCGCCGCCGCCGCCTTCGTCGGCTCGGTGATCTTCGGTGTCACCGGCTTCGGCGCCGCGCTGGTCACGGTGCCCTTCGCCACGCATTTCGTGCCGCTGCCCTTCGCGCTCGCGCTGTTCGTGCTCATGGACCTGGCCAACGCTTTCCGCATCGGCTTCGAGAACCCGAAGAACGCCGTGAAGAGCGAGTGGACCCGCATGGTGCCGATGATCCTGGTCGGCACCGTCACGGGCGTCACGCTGCTCGTCAACCTGCCGCGCGGCGCGGCGACGCTCGCGCTGGGCGTGTTCGTGCTGCTGTTCGCGCTCTACAGCCTGCTGCGCAATCCGGAATCCCACCGCGTGGTTTCCCCGCGCTGGGGCTGGTTCGCGGGCCTGACGGGCGGCATCACCAGCACCATCTTCGGCGCCGGCGGCCCGCCCTACGCGATGTACCTGTCGCAACGCGGCCTGACGAAGGAGCAGTTCCGCGCCACGCTGGGCCTCGCGACGCTCACCAGCATCTCGATCCGCACGATTGCGTTTCTCGTGACGGGAATCCTGCTCGATCCCAAGGTCTGGCTCTACGCCGCGTTCATCGTGCCCGCGGGACTGGCGGGCATCTGGGCGGCGGGCCACCTGTTCCGGCGCATGTCGCGGGAGATCCTCCTGCGCGCGGTGGCGGTCATGCTGCTGGCGAGCGGCGCCTCGCTTATTGTCCGGGCGATGAGTTAGGGAACGAGGGGCCATCAGCCGCCGGCACTAGCCATCCGCTGTAGCGCACGATCAGGCCAATGAGGGGGTGCGCAATCTCGACGTGGAAATGAAATCTTCCGTTTTCAGCGAATTCATACGAATTGCCGGTGGGCGCCAGATTCGCCGGCAGCGGCAGTCCGAGAAAGCGCCAGTTGCGAACCACGAACCGCAACTTTCCGCCGTCGACTACCAAAGCCATGTGGAAGGCGAAAGGCCCGAACTTTTCACACAGCAATCCTTCCGAGCGTCCTCTGCCGCGGGTCTGAAAGCTGCTGAACGACGTGCTGCCGAAGGTCCGGTACCACAGCTCCCCGTCGCCACGCGATTGAAACGAAACGCTGACGGGAATCCGGTCTGACGCTTCTGGAAAACCGAATGCTGCCGCCGCGAGAGCCGCCAGCCAGCCGTTGCCGCGCTCGACGCGTGCGATGCCATGGGATTGAAGATTCGCTACTCGGTCGTGCATCGCCTTCACCGGTTCCGGCAGCAAATCCCATGCGTTGCCCAATAGTTCCCGATATGTCGACGGGTGCAATGTCGCCGGCAAACTTTCGCGTTCGCCGGTGCGAATTCTCCGATGCCTGAACAGAGGTTCGTAGTCGTCCAGCTCGAGATCATCGACGCAAGGCCGGGCTCCGGGTCGCGGCGCCGAACCTGCAAGACTTCGACGCACGATCGCTTCGATAGCCATGGACGGAATATAGGGGCCGTCATCCCCCTCCGCCACGAGATGCCAGGACCTTTCTACCGCTTCGCCCGTACGCAGCCTGCCTTGGACGGAAACGAACATTCCGCCCCGGTGCTCGCCCCAGCGCAAAACGTTGGTGACCCAATGAAACAGCCGGGCAAAGGGCGACAAGGAAGGCAGGAGGCGCAGGCGCACGAGCCAGGCCAACCCGCTCAGCATCCGATGCAGGATCGCGGGCACCGGGCCGGCGCCCATCCAGATCGAATTTAGTCCCGGCCATAGCCGGGGCAGGACTTGGAGATCGGGCACGTCGACCAGCGAGAAGCGCGTATTCGTCAACGGCACATACCCGGGCGGAGAGATCGTGTAGCGAACGGAATCCGTCAGAGCGTAGCCGGGAACAGCGTGCCCCGTGCGGATCAGGGGCACGGGTTTTCCCGCGTAGCCGGCGATTGCACGTATGACGTTGAGGCCAACGCCCGCATACGGAGACGGCGCGATGCCGCCCCTGATATCCGTGACTTGCGCCAGGCCCTGCGCGAGATGCCGCACCACCGCAGCGGTCAGCACCGGGAAACTGCTGACTCCAGAGAGCACGTACAGCTTGCGCGCTTTGGCTTCCTCGTCGAATTGCCCGATCCCCTCGACGAACCGCGCTCCATCAGCGAGATCCATGTAATGCACCCCCTGGCTCACGCACGCTTTCACCACGCGGTAGGGGTTACCCCCGTAGAACTGGAAAGGGCCCGTGGCGTCGACGAGCAAATCGGGCTTGGCGGCACTGAGTTGTCGCTCGATATCCGCGTCCCGGTCAAACGCCAGTGGAATTTTCCTCGCGCCCGGCGGCAGAAGGGCGCTGAATGCGGCGGCCTTGGGCTCGGAGCGTCCCGCAACGACGAGCGTCAGTCTCTCCTCGCCGGCGAGGAGATGCGCCAGTCGCCCGCCGAACGTCCCATAGCCGCCCAGGATGAGGATCTTCTTTGTCCGGTCACGGCAGGAAGCGTCCTTCGTAT
>CAZPNH010000478.1:0-2770 GCA_964587635.1 uncultured Bordetella sp. | reverse complement strand
GGTGCAGAACATGCCGCGCGTGGCGCTCGAAACGGTGGTCGAAGCGCCGTGGGGGCTGGTCAGCATCGTCACCTCGCACCTGGAGTACTACTCCTCGAAGCAGCGTAGCGCGCAGGTCGCGCGCCTGTGCGAGCTGCAGGCCGAAAGGGCCGCCCATGCGGTGACGCAACCGGCGAAAACCTGGAAACCGGGGCCGTTCGAGCCTTTCGCGCGCCCCGCGGCCTCCATCCTGGCCGGCGATTTCAACATGCGGCCGGAGGATCCGAGCCTCGCGGCGCTGGAGAAGGATTTCGTCGATGCATGGCGTGCGGCGCATCCCGGCAAGCCGCATCCGCCGAGCTTCGGGATCTACGACAAGGAATTTGCCAGCGAGCCCTACTGCTGCGACTTCGTCTACGTCAGCAGGGACCTGGCGCCGCGCATCGCCTCGGTCGCGATGGATCTGGAAACCAGGGCTTCCGATCATCAGCCGGTGATGGTCGAGCTCCGGCCTTAGCGCCTGCTTGCGGGAGCGGGAATGCTACCATCCGCGCGTACTCGCAAACTCTCCTGACAGGGGGCACCATGCTGCAAATCTCCGCCATCCAGCTCGCCGAACTGCTCGCCGGCATCGGCCGCGCCCAGGCCGCGATCGTCCAGGGGCTCGAAAACGAATTGGCCGGCGTGCGCAGCGGCCGCATCATCCCGGCGCTGCAGAATGCCGCGCATATGCGCGATCACCCCGAACCCACGCTGGTGGACCTGCCGGTGCGCGTGTGCCTGAACAGCATGGGGCGCATCCCGCCGGACCCGGCCGTCATCGCGCGCGACCTGGAGCGCCTGATCAGCGGCACGGTGTCCGCGCCCGCGACCAAGGCCGAGGCAGCGGCGGCATCCGCGCCAGGCGGCGGCGACGCGCTGGACTTCAGCGCACCGCCCGCAGCGGGCTAAAAATCCTTCGGCGGCGGCGGGAAGGAAGGCTTTCTCTTCTCCCGCAGCGAAGCGATCCCCTCTTTCGCCTCGGGACCCGTGAAGCCGAGCATTTCGTAGGCGAGCGAGGCATCGAAGCCCGGCCCGGCCATGCGCAGCCAGTTGTTCAGGCTGTGCTTCGTCCAGCGCAGCGCCGTCTGCGCGCCCGCCGCGAGCTTGCGCGCGACGTCCAGCGCCTTCGCCTGCAGTTCGGCTTCCTCGCAGCACAGCGACACCAGGCCGATCCGTTCCGCCTCTTCGCCCGAGACCTGCTCGCACAGCAGCAGGTAGTACTTCGCCTTCGCCATGCCGCAGAGCAGCGGCCAGACGATCGCCGCGTGGTCGCCCGCGGCGACGCCCAGGCGCGTATGGCCGTCGATGATGCGGGCATTCTTCGCGGCAATCGAGATATCCGCCAGCAAGCCGGCCACGAGCCCCGCGCCCACCGCCGGCCCGTGCATCGCCGAGACGATCATCTTGGAGCAGTTGACGATGTTGTAGACGAGATCCCTCGCTTCGCGCCAGACGCGCACGCGCGCCTCGAAGTCCTGCGTGATCTGCTCGACCATCGCCAGGTCGCCGCCGGCCGAGAAGCCCTTGCCCACGCCGCGCAGGATCACCACGCGCGTCTCGGGGTCGCGGTCCACGTCCAGCCAGACGTCGGCCAGCTCCTTGTGCAGCCGCGCGGTGGCCGTGGAAAGCTTGCCCTCCTCGCCCATGGCGATTTCGAGGATGCCGGGCTCGACCCGGCGAATCTTCAGATCTTTGTATTCGGCGTAGTCCATGGCCCATTCTACAATCCACGCATGCGCACACCCGACGACCGATTCGCAAACCTGCCCGGCTTCCCCTACGTGCCGCACTACCTGGAATGGCGCGGCCTGCGGGTCCACTACCTCGACGAGGGGACGGGACCGCGCACCTTGCTGTGCCTGCACGGGGAGCCGACCTGGAGCTACCTGTACCGGAAGATGATCCCGCCCTTCGTGGCCGCGGGCTACCGCGTGGTGGCGCCGGACTTCATCGGCTTCGGTCGCTCCGACAAGCCCGTCGAAGAGGAGAGTTACAGCTTCGATTTTCACCGCGCCTTCCTTTTGAATCTGGTCGAAAAGCTGAACCTGTCGGGCATCACGCTGGCCGTGCAGGACTGGGGCGGGCTGCTCGGCCTCACCGTGCCGATGGAAATGCCCGCGCGTTTCGAACGGCTGCTGGTCATGAACACCGCGCTGGGCACGGGCGACGCGCCGTTGAGCGAGGGCTTCATCGCCTGGCGCGCCTACGTCAACAAGCATCCGGGCATCGATTGCGGCAAGCTGCTCGGGCGTGCCTGTCCCCACCTGAGCGCGGCGGAAGCAGCGGCCTACGAGGCGCCGTATCCCGACGCGGCGTCCAAGGCGGGCGTGCGGCGCTTCCCGAATCTGGTGCCCGACCGGCCCGATGCGCCCGGCGCGGCACTGTCGCGCATGGCGCGCGACTGGTGGCAGAACGGCTGGAAAGGCGAATCCTTCATGGCGATCGGCGCCAGGGACCCGGTGCTCGGGCCGCCGGTGATGAACGAACTGCGGAAAATCATCCGCAACTGTCCGGAGCCCTACATTCACGCCGAGGGCGGGCATTTCCTGCAGGAGTGGGGCAAAGACGTCGCGCGGGAGGCGTTGAAGCAATGGAAGTGAACCCGGAAGTAACATTCGGCGATGTCGCGCTCGCGCACGAACGCATCCGCGGCCATGTCCACCGCACGCCGGCGTTGACCTCGGCGACGATAGACGCGCTGACGGGTGCAAGCGTCTTCTTCAAACCCGAGAACCTGCAGCGCATGGGC
>CAZPNH010000477.1:0-2775 GCA_964587635.1 uncultured Bordetella sp. | reverse complement strand
ACGCCGTCGACGGAACAGTACTGGTCCATCGGCGACACCACCACGCGGTTCTCGATCACCATGCCGCGCAGCCGGAACGGCGTGAACATGGGCACGGGCGGATTGGCGAGATCCACCTCGAACCCCTGGTCTTTGGTTTTTTTGGCAAACCAGTATTTCACTTCGCGCACGAATTCCGGGTCGCGCAGTTCCAGGTTCTCCCAGGTGATCTGCTTGGAGCGCGACATCACGCCGAAGGCGAACTGCAGCGGGTCCATGTCCCAGTAGCGGCGCATGTGCTCGAACCAGGCGAGCGAGACATTGGCGGCGTGCTGCGTTTTTTCCACTTCTTCGCGCCTGGCGGTGTCGTATTTGTGGAGGGATGCTTTTATTTCCTTCTCGGTTCTGAGGCTTTCAAACAGGGCAATCGCATCTTCCATCGCCAGTTTCGTGCCTGAACCAATCGAGAAATGCGCCGTCGCCTTGGCGTCGCCGATCAGCACGGCGTTGCCCTTGACCCAGGTCTTGTTGGTGATGGTCGGGAAGTTGCGCCACACCGAACGGTTGGGAATCAGCTTGTGGCCGTCGAGTTCTTCGGCGAACACGCGCTCGATGGTGGCCAGCATCGCCGCCTCGTCCTTGGCATCGAAGCCGAAGTTCTTCCAGGTGGTCTCGTCGGTTTCGATGACCCAGGTGCTCTGCCCCTCCTCGTACTGGTAGCAGTGCGCGAGGATGATGCCCTCGGGCGTCTCGCGGAAGAAATACTTGAATGCGTCCAGCGGCTTGGTGGAGCCGAGCCAGGTGAACTTGTTGGGCCGCAGGTCGACGCTGGGCTGGAAATGCGCCTTGTCTTTTTCCCGCAGCTTCGAATTGATGCCGTCCGCGATCACCACGAGATCGGAGTCGGCGAATTCGCCCAGATCCTCGACTTCGGCCTGAAAGCGCAGCTTCACGCCCAGCTCCCGGCAGCGGTCGTGCAGGATGTGCAGCAGCGCCACGCGCGAGCAGCCGCAGAAGCCGTTGCCCCCCGAGCGCATGGTGCGGCCCTTGTAGACCACGTCCACGTCGCCCCAGTAGGCGAAGCGGCGGCGGATCATCTCGTAGGACGGTCCGTCGTAGGCCTTGAAAAAGTCCAGCGTCTGGTCGGAGAACACCACGCCGAAGCCGAAGGTGTCGTCGGGGCGGTTGCGCTCGTACACGGTGATGTCCCAGCGCGGCCAGGCCTTCTGCGCCAGCAGCGCGAAGTACAGCCCGCCCGGCCCGCCGCCGATAACAGAGACCTTCACGACGGGTTTTCCTCCGGCACGACCGCGGTGGTCTCGATTTCTATTTTTGCCTCGTCCTCCATCAGCGCAACGACCTGCACCACCGCCATCGCCGGGTAGTGCCTGCCGATCAGCTCGCGCCAGGCCGCGCCGACATCCTTGATGGCGCCGAGATACGCCTGCTTGTCGGTGACGTACCAGGTCATGCGCACGATGTGCTCGGGTTTGCCGCCGGCCTCGGCGAGCACGGCCAGGGTGTTCTTCAGGGTCTGGCGGAACTGGCCGGCGAAATCCTTCGCTTCCCATTTGCTTTCGCCCGTCCAGCCGATCTGGCCGGCGATAAAAACCAGTTTCCCGGTGGCCGCGATCCCGTTCGAAAAACCCCTCGGCTTCGCCCAGCCTGGCGGTTGCAGAACTTGCATCATGACGAGTTTCCCTTTTCTGTCCTCAATTTGAATCGCTGTAGTTTGCCGGTCTCTGTGCGCGGCAGCACGGCCACGAACTCGATGTCGCGCGGATACTTGTAGGGCGCGATGTTGGCCTTGACGTGCTCCTGCAGCTCTTTCTTCATCGCATCGCTTGCAGGAAAGTCTTTCTTCAATACGACGATGGCCTTGACGACCATGCCGCGCTCCTCGTCGGGCGCGCCCACCACGCCGCATTCCGCCACCGCGGGATGCGACAGCAGCGCGCCTTCCACCTCGGGTCCGGCGATGTTGTAGCCCGCGGATATGATCATGTCGTCCGTGCGCGCCTGGTAATGGAAGTAGCCGTCCATGTCCATGACGTAGGCGTCGCCGGTGACGTTCCAGCCGTTCACGACATAGTTTTTCTGCCGCTCGTCGGCGAGGTAGCGGCAACCGGTCGGCCCCTTCACCGCCAGGCGCCCGATCTGGCCAGGCGCGCAGCGCTCGCCGTTCTCGTCCAGCACCGTGGCGGTATAGCCCGGGATGGCGTGCCCGGTGGCGCCGTACTTGACGTGCTCCGGCGCGTGCGAAATGAAAATGTGGATCATCTCGGTGGCGCCGATGCCGTCGATGATTTCGATGCCGCTCGCCTCGCGGAACAGGCGCCGCGTGGCGTCGGGCAGCGCTTCGCCCGCGGAGACGCATTTCTTCAGCGACGATAGATCATAATTCTTCCAGATGCCGGCGAGCGCGCGGTACATGGTCGGCGCGGTGAACAGGATGGTCGCCTTGAATTTCTGGATGGATTCCAGCAGCGTCTCCGGCGTGAACTTCTCGACGAGCGCGGTGCTCGCGCCGAAGCGCATCGGAAAGCACAGCAGGCCGCCCAGGCCGAAAGTAAAGGCGAGCGGCGGCGAGCCGATGAAGATGTCGTCCTTCGCCGGCTTGAGGCAGGAGCGCGGAAAGCAATCGCACATGGCGATCACGTCCCGGTGGAAATGCATGGTGCCCTTGGGCTTGCCGGTGGTGCCCGAGGTGAAGGCGATCAGCGCCACGTCCTCCGCGGCGGTGTCCACGTTTCGGAAGCTGGGCGAGCGCTCCGAAGCGAGCGTGTCCAGCGACTC
>CAZPNH010000476.1:0-2784 GCA_964587635.1 uncultured Bordetella sp. | reverse complement strand
CTGGTGCCGGTGCTGCCGCCCGCATACACGGTGGTGTATTTCGGCGGCCGGCCGTATTACTACGCGAACGAAATCTACTATTCCCCTGTCCCTGGTGGCGCCGGATATGCCGTGGTCGCGCCGCCCCCGGGTGCCGAGTCGACCATGGTGCAGCAGCCTGTTCCACCCCCCGCATCCTCCCCGCAACCCGGACAGGCTCCGAGCTCGGCTGCCCAACCTTCCGCCGGTACCTGGTTCTATTGCGAATCGGCGAAGGCCTACTACCCGTACGTATCGGACTGCAGGGAAGGCTGGCGCCAGGTGCCGGCCAGCCCGCCGCCCGGGCGCTAGATCCGTCCCGTCAGGCGATGGCGCGCAGCCGCTCGCGCACCAGCGCGATGTGGCCGCGCAACGCGTACAGCTCGTCGGTATAGGCGAGCGGCACCGCGATGCGCTCGACCTTGCCGTCGAGTTTTTCGAGCTGCTCCAGCAGCTTCGCCGCGTCGGCGGCGGTCTTTCCCGTCATGTCCTCCTCGATCTGCCGCAGGTCCCGGTACCAGCGGAAGATGCGCCGGCGGATGCGAAACTGGTACAGCGGAGGCACCAGGCGGGCCAGCGGGATCAGGATGACGGCGATCGAAAACAGCGCCACCCACATGCGGTCGATCAGGTTGGCGAGCCAGAACGGCAGGTAGCGCTGCAGCAGCGGCGGGCCGGTGCGGTAGTAGCGCTCCGCGTCGCTCGCCAGCGGGAATTCGCTGTTGAGCGCGCTCGGGAACTGGCCGGCGCGGGCAATCCAGCCGCCGCCGCCATGGATCTTGCCCGCGGCCTGCACGAAAAGCTGAATCAGCGCCGGATGCAGGTCATCGCGCGCGACGAGGGAGCAGGTCGCCGCCACCAGTTCGATGTCGCGCGCCGGCACGTCCCGCGACAGGTCGGCCACGCCGCGCGGCAGCGTCACCGGGTTGATGAAGCGGTAGCGGCGCGCGTAGGCCTCGGCCTGCGTGAACTCGTACAGCCGGATGCCCGGGGTCTGCAGCAGCATCTGCACCAGGGGGGATTCGGGCGCCGACACCAGCGCCAGGGCGTCGAGCTGTCCGCCAAGCAGCGCGACCACGGCCGGCGTCAGGTCGAGGCCGCTGGAACGGATGTCCTCGCGATCCATGAGATTGGCGCGCAGCAGCCGGCCCACGATGCCCGGAATGCCGCTGCCGCGCGGGCCCACGTTGACGCGCAGCCCGCGCAGCTGCGACAGATCCTTGATCACGCCTTCCCGGTTCAGCTTCTTCGCGGCTTCCACGCGATAGAAAATCCACACCGGCTCATAGAACATGCTGCCCAGCGAGATCACCGGCAGCTGCGCGTCGTCTTCCTCCTGCGTGCGCTGGGACTCACTCGAGCCGCCCTGGACAAAGGCGATCTGCACGTTTTCCTTCGGGTCCCGCAGCAAGCGCAGGTTCTCGCGCGAACCCGGCGTGGCGCGCAGCTCCACCGTGATGCCGTAGCGTTTGAGCTCCTCCGCGTAGCGTTTGCCGAATGCGGCGTAGGCGCCCTGGTCGGGGCCCGTGGCGAGGACGACGTGCTTCGGCGGCGCGGGCTTCAACAGGTAATAAGCTCCGACGAGCAGCGCGAGGACGAGCGCGATGAACGGCCCCGCGGTGAACAGCAATTCGCGGGCTGAAACCAGCGTATCTCGAATGGTGCGGCGCATTAATGCCGAATATACCCGGCTGCGGAATTTCCATTGCATTGCTCGTGCCGACAGGACTAAGCTTTCCCGGTCGACCTTGAGGGAGGAGACCGCCATGAAACGTACCCTGATCGCGCTCGCGATTGCCGGGCTTGCCGTCAACGCCGTGCCCGCTGCGGCGCAACAGAAGGACGCGGCCAAGCCCGCGCCGGCGAAGGAAGAAGAGCCGTTCTGGGCGGTCGGCCGCCCGAAGGGCGAGGCCACCGCGAAAATGGCGCCGGTGCCGGCGTTCCCGGTGGCGACGCCCGCCGACAAGCTGCCGATCGCGAAAATCAAGCTGCCGCCGGGCTTCAAGGTGGAGGTCTACCAGGCCGGCTTGCTGGATGCGCGCGGCATGCGCGAGGGCGACAAGGGTACGGTCTTCGTTTCCTCGCTGTTCGTCGCAGGCAAGATCTACGCGATCACCAACAGGGACGGCAAGCGCGAGGTGAAGACCATCGCCGAGAAACTGTTCCTGCCGAACGGGATCGAGTTCTACAAGGGCGCGCTGTACGTGGCGACGCCGAAGGACATCACGCGCTACGACAACATCGAAGCCAATCTGGACAACCCGCCCAAGCCCGTGATGGTCTACGACAAGCTGCCGGGCGACGTGCCGCACGGCTGGAAGTTCATCAAGATCGGGCCCGACGGCAAGCTCTACGTGCCGGTCGGTGCACCGTGCAACATCTGCGATCCGGACGACAGGCATGCGCAGATCTTCCGCATGAACCTGGACGGCAGCGGCGTCGAGTCGGTGGTGAAGGGCATGCGCAATACGGTCGGCTTCGACTGGCATCCGAAAACCGGCGAACTGTGGTTCGGCGACAACCAGCGCGACTGGCTGGCCGAGGACATGCCGCTGGACGAAGTCAACCGCGTCAGCAAGACCGGCCAGCACTTCGGCTATCCGTACTGCCACTCGGGCGTGATGACCGACCCCCAGTTCGGCTGGGGCAAGGACTGCAAGAACTACGTCAAGCCCGCGCTGCTGATCGGACCGCACTCGGCGCCGCTCGGCATGCGCTTCTACACCGGCAAGATGTTCCCGGCCAAGTACCAGAACGCGATTTTCC
>CAZPNH010000475.1:0-2797 GCA_964587635.1 uncultured Bordetella sp. | reverse complement strand
GCTGTGGCTGGGCGTGCTGTTCGTGCTGTCGGTTTACTACTTCCCCTTCGGCATCGTCGGCCAGCTGCGCGCGAAGAGCGGAAAATGAACTGCGCTTCGCACTACCTCGTCTGCGAAGGCCGCGAGATCCACTACACCGAGTGGGGCGCGGGCAATGCGGCGACGGTCATCGCCTGGCACGGCCTCGCGCGCACCGGCCGCGACATGGACGAGATCGCCGCGCACCTGTCATCCCGCTACCGCGTCATCTGTCCGGACACCATCGGCCGCGGCCTGTCGCAGTGGAGCCCGGCGCCGGAAAAGGAATACTGCCTCGATTTCTACGCGCGGCTGGGCGTGTCCCTGCTGGACCAGCTCGGCATCCGCGAAGCGCACTGGCTGGGGACGTCGATGGGCGGGGCGATTGGCATCCGCCTGGCCGCCGGGGCGCTCAAGGGCCGCATCCGGCGCCTCGTCGTCAACGACATCGGGCCGAAACTGGGCGAAGCGGCGGTGGAGCGCATCCGCAGCTACGCGGGCAACCCGGCGCAGTTCGACCGGATCGGCGAGCTGGAGCAGTATTTCCGTACGGTCTACAAGCCCTACGGCTGGCTGTCGGACGAGCAGTGGCGCCGGCTCACGGAAAGCTCCGCCCGCCGCACCGCCGAAGGCAAGGTGACGCCGCACTACGATCCGAAGATGGTGATGCAGTTCACCCATCATCCGGGCGACTACGACCTGTGGGAAGCCTGGGACGCGATCGACGTGCCCACGCTGTGCCTGCGCGGCGAGACCTCGGATCTGCTGCCGCCCGAGGTTGCCGAGGCGATGCGCTCGCGCGGCCCGCGCGCGGTGGTGGTGACGATCCCGGGCTGCGGGCACGCGCCCGCGCTGAATGTGCCCGACCAGATTGCGCTGGTCGAGCGCTTCCTGAATGGACGGTAGACAGGCTACCGTTGGCGGAAGCTAGGCTCTAGGACTTCTTGTGGCCGGCCTGGTCGGCCCGGCCGCGGTGCTTGCCGCGCGCGATGGCGCCCTTGCGCAGCTGCGAGCCGAAATTGAAGCTGTTGTCGCCGGCTTCCTTGGCGCGCTCGCGCATGCGCTGGTCCGCGATGGATTCGTTCTTGAGCGTGGCGCCGTATTTCTTCTTCATGGGGGCTTCCCGGTTGATGCGTCCGTAAGGGGCGCGATTCTACCTGAGCTTAAGGCGTTGTGGACTGGCCCTGGCTTTCCGGGGTTTCGGCCTTGGCCCGCGTGCCGACGAAGCGGGACACGAACAGGCCGGCCTCGAACAGCAGGCACATCGGCAGCGCCAGCATGAACTGCGACAGCACGTCGGGGGGAGTGACGACGGCGGCGACCACGAAAGCGCCGACGATCACGTAGGGCCGCGCCTCGGCCAGCTTCTCGACGCTGACCAGGCCCGAGCGAACCAGGATGATGACCGCGATCGGGATCTCGAAGGTGACGCCAAAAGCGATGAACATGGTGATGACGAACGAGAAATAGGCCTCGATGTCCGGCGCCGGGGTGATGGACTTGGGCGAGAAGCTGTTGATGAAGCGGAATACCGTGCCGAACACGAAGTAGTAGCAGAACGCGACGCCGACCAGGAACAGCGCGGTGCTGGCGACGATCAGTGGCACGGCGAATTTCTTCTCGTGCTCGTAGAGGCCGGGCGCGATGAACGACCAGGCCTGGAACAGCACGTAGGGCAGCGCGACCATGAACGCCACCAGCGCGGTCACCTTCATGGGCACCATGAAGGGCGTAATCACGCCCGTGGCGATCATCTTGGTGCCCTCGGGCAGCGCGTGCATCAGCGGCGCGGCGAGGAAATCGTAGATCGGGCCGGCGCCCGGGTACAGGAACAGCACCACGAAGGCCGCCAGCACCGCCATCAGCGCATGCATGATGCGCGTGCGCAGCTCGATCAGGTGCGAGATGAAGGTGTCCTGCTGCACGGCTAGCCGGATTTTCCGGGAAGCTTGGGCGCCTCGGCCGCCGCCGTCTCCGCCGGAGCCGGGGTCGCAGCAGGAGCCGTGGCCGCAGCCGACTCCGCGGCCGCATTCAGCTCGGTTTCCGCCTTGTTGAGCTCGCTCTGCAGCGAAGTCTGGATTCCCGTCGCCGTCTCCTGCACGCTGTCCTTCATCTTGCGCAGTTCTTCAAGCTCGACTTCGCGGTTGATGTCGGCCTTGACGTCGGAGACGTAGCGCTGCAGGCGGCCCGCCAGGTGGCCGATGGTGCGCGCGACGCGCGGCAGGCGTTCGGGCCCGATCACGATCAGCGCGACCAGCCCGATGACCACCAATTCGGAAAAACCAATATCGAACATGGCGTCCTAAGATGCGTGGCTTGTAAAACCAAACGGGCGCCCTCGGGCGCCCGCACACAAATCGGACCGGAACTGTCTCAGGCCTTGGTCTCGGTCCTGCTCTTCACTTCGCCATCGACGGTCTTGCCGCCGGTCACCTGCGGCGCGGGGATGGTGCTGGCCGCGGCGTCGCCGCCTTCGCGCATGCCGTCCTTGAATCCGCGCACGGCGCCGCCCAGGTCCGCGCCGATGTTGCGCAGTTTCTTGGTGCCGAATACGAGCATGACGATGACCAGAACGATCAGCCAATGCCAGATGCTGAGCGAGCCCATAAGATTCTCCTTGCAATGAACGGGAGACTCGTCTCCCGTGCCCTAGTTCCTCTTCATAATCATGGGGCCCAGCGGTTCAAGGCCCCCGATCACATGCATGTGGACATGATACACCTCCTGATGCCCCACCCGCCCGGTGTTGACGATGGTGCGGAAGCCGTCCGTCGCCCCT
>CAZPNH010000474.1:0-2808 GCA_964587635.1 uncultured Bordetella sp. | reverse complement strand
CGGACAAGTACGGCATGGAGGTGTTCTGCATGCGCATCGGCAACGTCAATCCCGTGCCGATCGACAAGCGGCGGCTGTCGATCCTGTTCACGCCGCGCGATCTCGCGCAGCTGGTGACCATCGGCATCGAGCATCCGGACATCCGCTTCGAGATCGTCTACGGCGTGTCGAAGAACAAGCGCAGCTGGTACGACAACTCGAACGCCTACCGGCTCGGCTACCAGCCGCGGGACGATTCGGAAGCGCAGGCCGCGCAGATCCTGGCGAACGAGAAGCCGGGCGGTGATGCGCGGGCGGAGCTGTACCAGGGCGGCGTATTCTGCGTCGCCGAGGAGATTCCGAATCCCGCCCCGCTGCCGAAGAAAAAAGGGAGAAAATAACCGCCCGCTTTTCGGGGCAAACCTGACGAACTCTTCAGCTTCAGCGAACGACCGCATCACGATACCCACCGTCTGGGTGGCGTTCGCGCTGTCGCTCATCCTGCACGCGCTGTTGCTGTTCGGCTGGCTGCCGAAAGTGCCGCTGCTGCCGTTCGAGGATTCCAGGCTGGGCAAGCCGAGCGGCGCGCTCGCGGTGCGCCTCGCACCGCCGCCGAGCCGGCCCGCGCCACCCGTGCCGCCCGCCGCGCCGGCGGTCCAGGCGCAGGCCGCGCACCAGGCGCCAGCGCTCAAGTCCGCACAGCGGCTTCCGTCCGCGCCGCCCGTGCTTTCGGCGGAGCGCGCATCGCCAGCGGCGGTGGCGCCCAGGCCGCCCGAGGCCGCGCCCGCGCCGCCCGAGGACCTGGCGTCCTACATCGCGGCGCACCGCCGCGCCCAGCCCGCGCCCGCCCAGCCGCCGTCGCCGGACTCGCCGCCGGCCGAGAGCGAAGAGGAGCGCCACAACCGCGCGGTCGCCGCCAGCCTCGGCCTGAACCGCACGCCCAGCTTCGGCAGCGAGCGGCAGCGCGGCGGCGGCATGTTCCAGATTCAGCGCAAGGGCTACAACGACGCCGAGTTCTTCTTCTACGGCTGGAACAAGGACATCCGGCGCAACTCGCAGCAGATGATCGAAGTAAGCCGCGGCAATAACCCCACCATAGAGATCGCCATCGTGCGCAGGATGATCGCCATCATCCGCGAGCACGTGAGCGGGGATTTCACATGGGAGTCGGAGCGCCTGAACCGCGACATCACGCTCTCCGCGCGCGCCGCCGACAATGCCGGGCTCGAAGACTTCCTGATGCTCGAGTTCTTTTCGAACCCGCGCGCGCGCTAGCGCCTACTTTTTCTTTTCTTCCTTCTTGACCAGCAGGTCGGCGCGCTTCCTGACGATGTCCTCGAGCTTCGCCCTCGGGATCAGCAGCGTGTAGCCGCCGAGCGCCTTTTCGCGCGGCAGCCGCTCGCTGATTTTCTTCATCCGCTCCTCGGCGTCCTTGCCCTCGGGCCTGGGCTCGCCGGCGATCGCCAGCGTCGCGTAGTAGTTGTCGCCTTCGAGCTTGCCCAGCTTCAGCGTGTAGCTCAGGCCGTCGAGGGTGGTGGCGGACACGATCGCGGGCTTGTCGAGCCCAATGTCCTCCGGCTTCAGGTCTTTCGGCGCCACGTCGGCGATTTCCAGCCGGGCGAAGGTATAGCCGGCGGCGTTCGCCTTGGCGACATCGAGCTTTTCGCCGCCGCGCAGGCCGGCCAGCTTCCAGTCGGCGTTGTCGCCGGCGCGCTCGATTTTCCAGGCGGCGCCCGCGGCATCGCGCACTTCCAGCGTCTTCACTTTCTCCACTTCGAAGCCGGCCTTGCGGATCCAGTCGGCGGTTTTCGTGGAGGCCTGCGTCAGCGGATCGGCGACCACGATCACCTGCTTCCCGTCGCCCGGCAGTGCGACATAGCGGCCATCGCCGATCGCCCTGTCCGGATTCTCGGTTTCACCCTTGAAGTACTTCGCGCCCGCCGTCAGCTGCGCGAGCGGCTTGCCGTCGGCGCCGCGGAACTCGATGGCGGTGCCGCTTGCGTCGAGATGCAGGCGGGCGCGGTCCTTCTCGCCGATGGGTTCCGCCTGGCCGATCTTGAGCGCCAGCGCCTGCAGGACGAAGCCGCGCACCTTTTCGAAGTCGGCGGGGAACCCGTCGCGTTCGGCGATGACCCAGCGCCCGTCTTTCTTGGCGATGGTGATCGCGCCCTTGGGCTCGCGGATGGCGATGGCGGCGACCTGCGAAGCCTGCAGCCCCTTGAACAGCGGCTGGCCGAGCGCCGCGGCATCGGCCGGCTTCTGCGAATCCGCCTGCTGGCGGACGATGAGCGCCCCGCCGCCCAGCACGGCCAGCAGAACGACCAGAACAGCGACGGCGCGCGCATTCACGCCGGATTTTGCCTGCGGCGTTTCAGGAAGAACACCGCGAGGCCCAGCAGCACCACCAGCAGCGGCATCAACGCGATGTTCGCCACTTTGGTCCAGAACACCAGCGACTCGGCGTCGCGCCGCAGGTTCTTGCGCAGCTCCTTCAGTTCCTTGCGCGTCTCGGTGACGTGCTTGCGGAAATTCTCGATCTCGGCCTGCTGCTCGGGGCTCATGATCTGCGCGCCCTTGGCGGCGTCGCCGCGCGCTTTCTGCAGCGCCTGCAGCTTCTCGGTGGTTTTCTGCACCTCGTCTTCGAGGGATTTGAGCCGGCCGAAATACTGCTTCTGCGCGTCCGCCTCCATCTGCCGCACCACGGTGAGCGGGCGGAACGCCGCCGCGCGGCTGCGCGACGAGCCCAGCCAGTCGCCCGAGGCGAGCTCCTCGACCATCCCTTGCGCCAGCTCGAGGTTGCCGTTCGAGTCCACGACGATGCGCCGGCCG
>CAZPNH010000473.1:0-2808 GCA_964587635.1 uncultured Bordetella sp. | reverse complement strand
GGGTCGTTGATGGTCACCGGCACGCCGCCCAGTGCGGCGAGCGAGAAGCACATGGCGATGCGGTGGTCGTCGTAGGTGTCGATGGCGACGCCCGGCTTCAGTTTCGCGGGCGGGTCGATTTTGAGGAAGTCGGGACCTTCGACCACGGTGGCGCCCAGCTTGCGCAATTCCTTCGCCATCGCGGTGATGCGGTCGGTTTCCTTCACCTGCCAGCTGCCGATGTTGCGGATCACGCTCTGGCCGCCCGCGAACAGCGCCGTGACCGCGGCAGTCATCGCAGCGTCTGGAATGTGGTTCATGTCCATGTCGATGGGCTTGAGCTTTCCCGCCGACGACACTTCTATCCAGTCGGCGCCGAACTCGACCTTGGCGCCCATTTTCTGCAGCACCTCGGCGAAGCGGATGTCGCCCTGGATGCTGTCTCGCCCGACGCCGGTCACGCGCACGGGCCCGCCCGAGATCGCGCCCGCGGCGAGGAAGTAGGAAGCCGAAGACGCGTCGCCTTCCACGTAGATTTCCTCGGGCGACACGTAGGAGAAGCCTGGCACGTCGAACGAGCGCCAGCCGTTGACCACAACCTCGACGCCGAACTTGCGCATCATGTTGAGCGTGATGGTCACGTAGGGCTTGGAGATGAGTTCGCCTTCGACCTCGATCGAGCCGCCGCCCGACAACGGCAGCGCGATCAGCAGCGCGCTCAGGTATTGCGAGGAAACCTCGCCGCGTATCTTGACGTGGCCCTTGACGGCGATGTTCCCCGGATGGATGGCGAGCGGCGGAAAGCCTTCCTTGCCGACGTAGTCGATGCTCGCGCCGATGCCGCGCAGCGGCGCAACCAGGTCGCGGATCGGCCGCTCGTGCATGCGCGGCACGCCCGAGAGCTTGTATTCGCCGCCCGAGAGCGCCAGCACCGCGGTCAGCGGCCGGAACGCGGTGCCCGCGTTGCCGAGAAAGAGATCCATCTTCTTCCTGGGGATGCCGCCTGCGCCGGCCACCACCAGCCGGGAGAAGTCGCGCGTATCGATGGCGATGTCGAGCTTCATGAGCGCATCCAGCATCACCCGCGTGTCGTCGGCGTCCAGCAGGCCGTAGACTTGCGTCTTGCCCTTGGCGAGCGCCGAGAGGAGCAGCACGCGGTTGGAGATGCTTTTCGATCCCGGCAGCCGGACCGTTCCCTCGGCGCGGCGGATCGGCGCCAGAGCGAGCGACCTCATTCGTATTCGCCGTTCAGCCAGCGTTCGCGGGCCGCGCGCGCGTCGGCGAACAGTTTCTCGAGAGCCCCGGCATCGCTGGTTTCGAGCAGATTGCCCACGGTTTTCAACTTCGTCTCGTACAAATGCAATTCATTCAAAAGGCGGTCTCGATTCGCCATGCAGATGTCGCGCCACATTTCCGGATCGCTGGAGGCGATGCGCGTGAAATCGCGGAAGCCGCCGGCCGCGTAGCCGAACAGCCGTGCCGCGTCGGCGCGCGCGCCCAGGTCGCTCACCAGCGCGAAGGCGAGCAGGTGCGGCAGGTGGCTGACCGCGGCGAACACCGCGTCGTGCTCTTCCGGCGTCATGCGCGACACGCGCGCGCCGCAGGCGCCCCAGAGGCTGGAAAGGGCTTCGACGTCTTCCTTCCTGTTTTCCGCAAGAGGCGTGAGAACCACGCGGCGGCCGCGGAACAGCTCCGCGCCGGCGGCGGCGGCGCCGCTCTTTTCCGCGCCGGCGATCGGATGCGCCGGCACGAACCGGGCGATCCTGCCGCCCAGGCCCCGCCGCGCCGCGGCGACCACGTCGCGCTTGGTGCTGCCCGCGTCCATGACGAGCGCATCAGACTTCAGATTCGGCCCGATGGCGAGGAAGATGTTCTCGAATTGCGCGACCGGCGTCGAAACAAGCACGAGGTCGGCGTCCCGCACGGCTTTCGCCGCGTCCGACTCGAAGGAATCGATGGCGCCCCGCGCCACCGCGGTCTTCAGGTTTGCCGCGCTGCGCCCCGCGCCCACCACCTGGCCGCAGCGCTTCGCGCCCTTCAGCGCCAGCGCGAACGAGCCGCCGATGAGCCCGACGCCGATGACGGCGACCTTTTCGTAGAACATTATTCCTTGAGGCTGCCGGCCAGCGCGGACAGGAAGCGTTCGTTCTCCTGGGCGGTGCCGATGGTGATGCGCAGGTGCTCGGGCAGCTGGTAGCCGCCGCCCACCGGGCGCACGATCACGCCGCGCTTGAGCAGGCGCCGGTAAACCTCGTTCGCCTTGCCGACGCGCACGGTGATGAAGTTGCCGTAGGAGGGAATCCACTCGAGGCCGAGGCGCCGGGCGCCCTCCTCGATCTGGCGCATCCCTTGCAGGTTGTCGGCGAAGCTGCGCGCGACGAATTCCATGTCGTCCAGCGCCGCGGTCGCCGCCGCGAGCGCGATGCTGTTGACGTTGAACGGCTGGCGCACGCGGTTCATGATGTCCGCCACCGACGGGTGCGCGAAGGCGTAGCCCACGCGCAGGCCGGCCAGGCCGTAGGCCTTGGAAAAAGTGCGCGTGACGACCAGGTTGGGATGGCGCTTGAGCCATTTCACCGTCTCGGACTTGAGTTCCGGGGTCAGGTACTCGTTGTAGGCCTCGTCGATCACCACGATGACGCGCTCGGGCACGCGCTTCAGGAAGGCCTCCAGCTCCGCCGGGCGCAGCATGGTGCCGGTGGGATTGTTCGGATTCGCCACCCACACCACGTAGGTCTCGTCGTCGATCGCCGCCGCCATGGCGTCCAGGTCGTGGCCGAAATTCTTCGCCGGCACGGCGATGCCGCGTGCGCCGCGCGCCTGGGTGGC
>CAZPNH010000472.1:0-2810 GCA_964587635.1 uncultured Bordetella sp. | reverse complement strand
GCCGTCTGGCCTTGCCGGGAAGTGTTCATTACGCCGATGGCCGCTGTCGCCGGCGCGGTGTCCGATGAGCTCATGGCATCTCTGCTGAAAGGCAGAACTCTCCGCAAAGCCTGCGTCAACGACGGCGGCGACATCGCCCTGCATGTCGCGCCGGGGGAGGAAATCGAGGTCGGGATCGTCGCGGACATTTCCCGCCCGGCCATGACGGCGAGGACGAGCGTCGGGTTTTCAAGCCCGGCGCGCGGCGTCGCCACCTCCGGCTGGCGCGGCCGCTCGCAATCGCTCGGCATCGCCGACGCCGTCACCATCCTCGCGCACAACGCTGCCGCGGCGGATGCCGCCGCCACGCTGGTCGCCAACGCCGTCAATGTCGACCATCCGGCGATCGAACGGCGCCCCGCGCGCCAGGTCAAGGAAGACTCGGACCTGGGCGAACTGCCGGTGACCGTCGCCGTGGGCCCGCTGTCGCCGCACGAAAAGCGGGCAGCGCTGGCCAACGGCCTTGCCACCGCACGGCAACTGCAGGAACGAGGACTGATCCACGCCGCCTATCTCGCGCTGCAGGGAACCACCGCCGTGGTCCCGGCCGCGGATGCCTTTAAACTACCCCTAGCCCCCGCTTCCCTCAGGAGCCCTGCCCCATGACCATCGCCGACCGCCGCCGCTTTCTCAAACTTTGCGCCGCCTCCGCCGCGCTTTCACTCGCCGGGTCCCGCGCCTGGGCGGATGCCAAGATTCCCATCGGCGACAGCGACGTGTTCATCGTCGTCGACCTACAGAACTGCTTCACGCCGGGCGGCTCGCTCGCGGTGAAGGAAGGCGACCTGATCGTGCCGCTGGTGAACAAGATCGCCAAATCCTTCAAGCACGTGGTGCTCACCCAGGACTGGCACACGGCGGACCATGTGTCGTTCGCCTCGCAGCACGCCGGCAAAAAACCCTTCGAGACCGTCAAGCTCTCCTACGGCACGCAGGTGCTGTGGCCGGACCACTGCGTGCAGGGAACCGAGGGCGCCATGCTGAACAAGGGCCTCGACATCCCGCACGCCGAACTCATCATCCGCAAAGGCTACCGGCGCGACGTCGACAGCTATTCGGCGTTCACCGAGGCCGACAAGAAGACGCAGACCGGCCTCGGCGGCTACCTCAGGCAGCGCGGTCTCAAGCGCGCCTTCTTCGCCGGACTGGCGACCGATTTCTGCGTCGGCTGGAGCGCGCTCGACGCGCGCCGCCAGGGATTCCAGGCGCTCGTCATCGAGGACGCCTGCCGCGGCATCGACGTGCAGGGCTCGCTCGCCAAGGCCTGGACGGCGATGAGCGCCGCCGGCGTGAAGCGCATCCAGTCATCCGATCTCGTCTGAAAGGGAAAGAACATGACGCTCTTACTACGTATCGTCCTGCTGGCATCGGTCTTCGCCGCCGGAAGCGCGCAGGCGCAGACCATCCGCATCGGCGAGCTGAACAGCTACAAGACCTTCCCCGCCTTCCTCGAGCCGTACCGCAAGGGCTGGCAGCTCGCGCTGGATGAGATCAACGCCGCGGGCGGCGTGAACGGACGCAAGCTGGAGGTCATTTCGCGCGAAGACGGCGGCAACACGGGCGACGCGGTGCGGGTCGCCGACGAACTGCTGACGCGCGAGAAGGTGGACCTGCTGATGGGCACCTTCGCCTCCAACGTCGGCCTCGCCGTGGCCAGCTTCGCCAACCAGAAGCGCGTGCTGTTCATCGCCGCCGAGCCGCTCACCGACAAGATCGTCTGGGACAACGGCAACCGCTACACCTTCCGCCTGCGGCCGTCGACCTACATGCAGACCGCGATGCTGATCCCCGACGCCGTCAAGCTGAAGAAGCAGCGCTGGGCGATCGTGTTCCCGAACTACGAATACGGCCAGTCGGCGACGCGCTGGTTCAAGGAACTCATGACGCAGGCCCAGCCCGGCGTGCAGTTCGTCGGCGAGCAGGCGGCCCCGCTCGGCAAGATTGACGCCGGCGCGGTGGCCCAGGCGCTCGCGGACGCCAAGCCGGACGCCATCTTCTCGTCCCTGTTCGGCCCGGACCTGCAGAAGTTCGTGCGCGAAGGCAACACGCGCGGCCTGTTCAAGAACACCGTCGTGTTCAACCTGCTCGCGGGCGAGCCCGAGTACCTCGATCCGCTCAAGGAAGAAACGCCGGAGGGCTGGTACGTCACCGGCTATCCCTGGGACCAGATCAAGACCGCGGAACACAAGAAGTTCCTCGACGCCTACCGCAAGAAATGGAACGACTACCCGCGCCTCGGCTCCGTGGTCGGCTATTCGACGATGTACACGGTGGCCAACGCCATCCGCAAGGCGAAGTCCTCCGACACGGAGGCGATGATCAACGCGCTCAAGGGCCTGGAGATGAGCACGCCGATCGGGCCGATCGTGTGGCGGGGTATCGATAACCAGTCCACCATGGGCGCCTACGTCGGCCGGCTCGCGCGCAAGGGCGACCAGGGCGTGATGACGGACTGGAAGTTCATGTCCGGGGACCTCTACCTGCCGCCGTTCGAGCAGGTGAAGGCCATGCGGAAGGAATGACGGCATCCGCGCTCTTCGCGCAATTCCTCAACGGGCTCGCTAGCGCTTCCTCGCTCTTCCTGGTCGCCGCCGGGCTGTCGCTGATTTTCGGCGTCACCCGCATCGTCAACTTCGCGCACGGCTCGTTCTACATGCTGGGCGCGTACTGCGCGGTCAGCCTGGTGGGGTGGTTCGGGCGCACGTTCCTCGGCTTCTGGGGCGGCGTGCTGCTGGCCGGCGCGGCGATCGCCCGCGCCGAGGCGCAAGATC
>CAZPNH010000471.1:0-2820 GCA_964587635.1 uncultured Bordetella sp. | reverse complement strand
CGCGCGGCATGTTCTGCACCTCCGCTTCGGGGGGCCAGGGCAGCGAGTGGCGGAATGCCTGCCGCACCGGCAGGCGCGACAGGATCATGTTGCCGAAGCGGCGGCGGCCTCCGTTGCCATCCGGGACGTCGACCGCATAGGCAAAGTGGGCGCTGTAGTTTTCAAAGAGGCTTTCCAGCAGCCCGAATTGATTTTCGCCCGCGCTTCCGGCGAGGGAGGCGTAGTTGTCGGCAACTTCCTGGAAGCAGATTACATCCGGGTCGCACAGCTCTTTCGAGACGCGCGCGATGCGCGCCGGATCGACGCGCCCGTCCATGCCGCGGCACCACTGGATGTTCCACTGCAACAACTTCATGAGACGCCCGGCGCTCGCATCTCAGCGAATCCCCGCGCGCATGAAGGACTGCACGAACTGGCGCTGGAACAGCAGGAAGGCGACCAGCAGCGGCCCGGAACTCAGCAGCGTCGCGGCGGTGATGATCGACCAGTCGACGCCCTGGTCGACCGAGGAGAACACCTGCAGCCCCACGGTCAGCGGGCGGGAGTTCACGGAATTGGTGACGATCAGCGGCCACAGGAAATTGTTCCAGTGGTAGCTCACCGATACCAGCGCATAGGCGATGTACACGGGCCTGGCAAGGGGTACGTACACTTCCCACAGCACGCGCAGCGGGCCCGCGCCCTCCACGCGCGCCGCCTCGTCGAGCTCGCGCGGGATGGTCTTGAACGTCTGGCGCAGGAGGAAGATGCCGAACGCGGAAGCCACATAGGGCAGGCCGATGGCGGCGATGGTGTCGGTGAGGCCGAGCGCGGCCATGGTGCGGTAGTTCTCCACGATCAGCACGTCAGGCATGATCATCAGCTGCACCAGCACCAGCGCGAACATCACGTCGCGGCCGCGGAACTCATAGCGCGCGAAGGCGTAGGCCGCGAGCGTCACCAGCACCAGCTGCGCGCCGAGGATGAGCGTCACCAGCAGCACCGTATTGGCGAAGTAGCGCGCGAAAGGCGCCGCGTTCCAGGCGTTCGCGAAATTCTGCAGCGTCAGCGGCGCGGACCAGTCGAAGCGCGTGGCGAACTCCGGCGCGTGGAACGCGGTCCAGAAGGCGTAGGCGAGCGGCAGGATCCACAGGACGGCAAGCAGCCAGGCGCCGGCAGTCTCCAGCGCGCGCGTCATTGGTAGTGGATGCGGCGCTCTAGGAAGGCGAACTGCAGGAGCGCCGCCAGCGCGAGAATGGCCAGCAGCACCATGGTCAGCGCCGAGGCGTAGGCGGAGTCCCAGAATTTGAAGCCGATGTCGTATATGTAGTACAGCAGCAGGGAACTCGCGTTGTCGGGTCCGCCGCGGGTCATCACCACGATGTGATCCACCAGGCGGAAGGAGTTGATCACCGCGTTCACCAGCACGAACAGCGTGGTGGGCATCAGCAGCGGGAAGGTGACGCGCCGGAAGAAGTACCAGCGGCCCGCGCCCTCGACGGCGGCGGCTTCTGCCAGCGAAGGCGGGATGGCCTGCAGCGCGGCGAGATAAAAAATCATGAAGAACCCCGCTTCCTTCCAGACCGTCACCACCATCAGGCATGCCAGCACGGTGTTCTTGGTGCCCAGCCAGTTGTGCGAGGGCAGGCCGAGCAGGCCCACCGTGATCTGCTCGAGCAGCCCGTAGGTCGGCGTGTAGAAGAACAGCCAGATGTTCGCGACCGCGATCATCGGCAGCATCGTCGGCAGGAAATAGGCGAGGCGCAGGAAGCCGCGGCCGGCGATTTTCCCGTTGACCCAGACCGCCATCAGCATCGCGAGCGCGATCGACAAAGGAATCGTGCCGGCGGCGAACCACAGGTTGTTGCCGAGCACCTGCCAGAACACCGGGTCCTCGACCAGCGCGCGGTAGTTGTCCAGTCCCACCCAGGCCGCCGGCCGCCCGCCCCTGGGCGTGGACTGGAAGCTGTGCCAGAGCGTGGCGAGCGCCGGGTAGTGCGTGAACAGCGCGAGCAGAACCGCGGCCGGCAGCAGCAGCAGCCAGCCGTGGACCTGAGTCCGGGCGCTCGCGCGAGTCACGTCCCGCGGCGATTCACTTCTTGCGGTAGGCGCGCAGCAGCCGGTCAGCTTCGCGTTGTGCTTCCTTCATCGCTTCCGCCGGTGTCTTGCCGCCGGTGAGCGCCGCCTGCAGGCCGTCGTTCAGCGCCTTGGTGACGCGCTGGTTGTCGTGCGTGGACAGCTCCGCCACCGAATACTGCAGCTGGTCGCGCGCCACCGCGGCGGCGGGAAAGCCCTCGACGTATTTCTTCATCTCCGGCGTGTCCCAGGCATCGGGCCGCACCGCCACGTAGCCTGTGGCGATGCCCCATTCGGCCGCGCGCCTGGGCGAGGTCACCCATTTCACGAATTTCAGCGCCGCCGCCTGCTGCTGCGGCGTGGATTTCTTGAACAGGTAGAAATTGCCGCCGCCGGTGGGCGAGCCGCGGCGCTTGTTCCCGGGCAGCATAGCCACGCCGAAGTCGAACTTGGCGTTGGCCTTCACGTTGGTGAGGTTGCCGGTGGTGGTCCACATCATCGCCACCTTGCGCTCGAAGAAGTCCTTCGGCGTGGTGCCCCACTCTATGACGCCGGGCGGCATCACCTTGTGCTTCTGCGCGAGGTCCACCCAGAACTGCAGCGCCTCGATCACCGCGGGGTTGTCGTAGTAGGTGGTGTCGCCGTCCTTGTTCATCAGCACCACGTTGTTGGGCGTGGTGAAGCCCTGGAACAGCCAGTAGGGAAAGCCGGAGGACGGCACCTGCACGCCCCATTGCGAGGTCTTGCCCGAGGCGTCCCGCTTGG
>CAZPNH010000470.1:0-2821 GCA_964587635.1 uncultured Bordetella sp. | reverse complement strand
CGCCATCACCGGCTGGATCGGCAAATTCAACCAGGCCAGCTACGAAATCAGGACGCCCACGGCGGCGCTCGGCATCCGCGGCACCGACCACGAGCCGATGCACCTCCTCGCCGGCGATCCGCGCGGCGAGCCGGGCACCTACGACAAAGTGAACGAGGGCGGCACTTTCATGCGCAGCGCGGGCGGCACGGTCGAGGTGACGCCCAACCGCGCCGCCTTCCACAGCTCGGCGCCGGGCGCGCGGCCGCGGCTGCTGCCCTCCGTTCCGGCGTTTTTCCGGCCGGCGCGCAACGAGCAGCGCTTCGTGCAGCGCGCGCGCGAAACCGCGCCGACGCTCCAGCGGCTGCGCGACACGCGCATCCAGGCGGTGCGCGCGGAGCGCGCGAGAAATCCCGCCGCGGTGCCGGCGCCGGTGCCGGTGCCGCGCAGCGTCGCGCCGCCCGTCGAACCGCGCCCGGTGGCCAGGGCTCCGGCGGCGTCCGCCGCCAAGGCAGCCCCGCCGCGCGCCGAGCCGACGCGGGAGCAGGCGCAGCAAGCCGCGGCGGCGAAAGCGCAGGCCGCCCGTGAAGCCGCCCGCAAAGCGGAGGCTGCCCGCGAAGCAGCAAAGAAAGCGGCGGTACGCCCGAAACCGCCCGCGAAGAAACATCCTGAATAGAATGATCGTTCGTTCAACGGAGGATTGAATGCACACCCCTGTCCTGAAGTGGATTCCCGCAGCCGTCATGCTTTCCTGCGCATCGCTCGTTCACGCGGCGCCCGACGCCGCGCTGCTCAGTGCGGCGCAGGCGGCGCAACCCGCCGTGATCGAATCGCTCAAAGATATGGTGGCGATCGAATCGGGCAGCGCCAACGTCGCGGGCCTCGCGCGCATGGCGGATTTCGTCGAGAACCGCCTCAAGGCGCTGGGCATGCAGACCGAGCGCATCAAGGTGAGCAGCGGGCCGGGCGCCTACATGGTGAAGGGCACGCTCACCGGCGGCGGGCGCAAGCGCTTCCTGCTGATCGGCCACATGGACACGGTGTATCCGGAAGGCATCCTCGCCAGCCAGGGCTACAAGGTGGACGGCAACCGCATCTACGGCCCGGGCATCGCCGACGACAAGGGCGGGCTCGCCGTGATCCTGCATTCGCTGGAGATTCTCAAGGCGGCCGGCTGGCGCGACTACGCGCGGCTCACCGTGCTCATCAATCCGGACGAGGAGATCGGCTCCATCGGCTCGGGCGAAACCATCGCCACGGTCGCCGCCGAGCACGACTTCGTGCTGTCCTGCGAGCCGACGGCGTCCAAGGCGGTGGCGAAGGTGGAAGGGCTGCTGCTCGGCGCGGCCGGCACCGCGCAGGTGACCATGGAAGTGACCGGCCGGCAGGCGCACGCCGGCGCCGCGCCCGAACTCGGGCGCAATGCGCTGGTGGAGCTGTCGCACCAGATCCTGCAGACGCGCGACGTGGCGAAATCGGTGCCGGGCTCGCAGCTCAACTGGACCTACGCGCAATCCGGCTCGGTGCGCAACCAGATTCCGGAAAAAGCCGTGGCGACCGCGGACGTGCGCCTATTCGCGCGCGACGGCGCCGAGCGGCTGCTCGCCGCGCTGCAGGCCAAGGTCGCCAGCAGCCAGCTGGTGCCCGACACGAAGACCGTCGTCAGCATCGTGGTCGGGCGGCCGCCGTTCACCGGCGACGAGCGCTCGAAGGAACTCGGCCGCAGGGCGCAGGGGATCTACGCCGAGCTGGACGGCCGGCCGCTGGAGCTCGCGCCCATGACGGGCGGCGCCACCGACGCGGGCTACGCCACGCGCTCGGGCAAGGCAGCGGTGCTGGAGAGCTTCGGCCTCGCGGGCTTCGGCTACCACGCGCGCGACGAATACATCGAGATCGATTCCATCGTGCCGCGGCTCTACCTCATGACGCGCATGCTCGTGGACCTCGGCCGCAACTGAGCCATGGCCGTCAAGCGCAAATCCACGCTCAAGCGCGCGGCGCCGAAGAAGCGCGCGCGCAAGGCCGCAGCCGGCTCGCGCGGCCTGACGCCGGGGGAAAGTGTTCTGGAGAATCTTGATGAACTTTCCCTGCAAGTCAAAAACAAAATCGAGAAGGAGGGCGGCGTCGTGCTCGCCGCCTACCGCGATCCGCTCGGCAGGAACCCGCTGATCCTGGCGATCCTGCCGCTCGACAAGGTCGAGCCGACGCCGTTCCAGCGCGACGTGTCCGACATGCACCACAAGCGCCTCGCGGACGTCATCGACAAAACCGGCTTCTTCCTCGACCCGATCATCGCCATCACCGCGCCGGAGCATGGCTTCTGGACGCCGAACGGCGGCCACCGCCTCGCCGCGATGCGGCGCCTGGGCGCGAAGTCTCTCACCGCGCTCGTTGTGCCCAAGCGCGAGCTCGCCTGGCAGATCCTCGCGCTCAACACCGAGAAGGCGCACAACCTCAAGGAGAAATCGCTCGAGGTGATCCGCATCTACCGCGGCCTGCTGGAAGAGGACGGATCAAGGCCGGAGAAGCAGTTCTCGTTCTATCTCGAAGAAGCCTCGTTCGTCACGCTGGGACTGTGCTACGAGAAAGCGCCGCGCTTCAGCGGCGGCGCCTACAACTCGGTGGTGCGCAGGCTGAGTGAATTTGCTTCTTCTTCGCTTTCTGTTGCTTTTAAAACCCATCAAAAGCATGCCGAACAGTTGATGGACCTCGATGCCAAAGTCGCCGAGGCCGTGGCGAAACTGAAAGCGAAGGGCTTCGTCAGCCCTTACCTGAAGGCATTCGTGGTGGGGCGCATCAACCCGCTGCGCTGGATCCAGGGCGAACCGCCGCCGTTGGATGA
>CAZPNH010000469.1:0-2832 GCA_964587635.1 uncultured Bordetella sp. | reverse complement strand
TGCCAGGGCGAAAGCGAAACCGGCGTACGGGTCAAGTTCTCGGTGCGCGATACCGGGATAGGTATCTCGCCCGAAGCGCAGCACCGGATCTTCGAGAGCTTCACGCAGGCCGACCAGACCACCACGCGCCGCTTTGGCGGCACGGGCCTGGGCACCACGATCGCCAAGCAGCTGGTCGAGCTGATGGGCGGCAAGATCGGCCTCGAGAGCGCGGTCGGGCTGGGCAGCACGTTCTGGTTCGAGGCCGAGATGGAGAAGCAGCCCGAGCGCGCGGGCGCCGGTGCGGGCGAACTCGCCGGCGCGCGCGTACTGCTGGTCGGTTTTCCGCATGCGCAGCGCGAAGCGCTCGAGCAATCGCTGTCCGGCTGGGGCGCCACTCCCGTGGCGGTCGCCAGCGTGGACGAAGGCGTGACGCGGCTGATCGCGGAAATCAGCCTGGAACGCCCGTATCACAGTGCGCTCCTGTATTCGGAAGGCAAGGATCTGCAGCTCGCGCAGCGCTTCCGCCGCTCCGCGCCCGATCCGGCCCCGCCGCTCGTGCTGGCGATGCAGCGCGCCGCCGAAGTGCCGCGTTTCGCCGCGCTGTCGGCCGGTTTCGGCGCCGTGCTCGAGATGCCGTTCGACAAGCGGCAATTGTTCAACGTGCTTCACTCGGTCACCGCGGGCGAAGAAACCAGCGACGGCGTGGTGCGGCTCCAGGATTACGCCCGGCGCAGCGGGGCGGCGAAGGGGCTGCAAGTACTGGTTGCGGACGACAATCCGACCAATCGCGAGGTGCTTGGACGGATCCTCGAGCGCGGCGGCCATGTCGCGACGCTGGTGTCGGACGGCGAACGCGCCCTGGATGCGCTCGAGAACTCGCATTTCGACATCGCGCTGATCGACCGCAACATGCCCCGCCTGAGCGGCATCGAGACCATTCAGGCGATCCGGTTGACGGCCGGCGCGCGCGAGCGCATGCCGGTGGTGGTACTTTCGGCCGACGTCACGCCGGAAGCAAAACGCGAGTGCCTTGAAGCCGGCGCCGACGCATTTCTTGCCAAGCCGATCGAAGCAGCCCGGCTGCTGCAGGAGCTCCAGCGCTTGTGCGGCGGCAAGGCGCAGGAAGCCGCGCATCCCGTCGAAGTGGAAAGCCTGCGGCCCGGCCGGGCCGAAAAGCAGGATCCGACGCCGGTCGTCAATGCCGATACGCTCGCCGACCTGGAAGAACTGGGCTCCTCGCCCGCCTTCATGGACAAATTGATCGGCGTGTTCGTCGCCGACAACGTTACCCTGATGGGCAAGATGGAAGCCGCGCTTGCGGCACGCAACGTCGGCGAGTTCCGCAGCCATCTGCACGCCATGAAGGGCTCGGCGGCGAGCATGGGCGCGGAGCGCCTGACGGTCTATTGCAAGGAACTCGGGAGGTATTCGGACTCGGAAGTGAAATTGCAGATCCCGGCGCTGCTGAAAACCCTGCGTGAAGAACTGGCGATGACCCGGGAAGCGTTCGAGCGCTACCTTCAGGAACGGAAGAAATCGACGGGCTGATTGCCGGGCTGCGGTAGGATTTCCCCCGCATGGCACCTGACGCAGCGTCCCGCACGTCCCGCCCCCCCGGCCCGCGCGGCCTTCCGCTGATCGGCGAAGCGCGCAGGTTTGCGCGCGACCCGCTCGCGTTTCTCACCGGCATTTCCCGGCAATACGGCGACATCGCCAATTTCAGGCTGGGCAGGCTTGACGTTTTCTTTGTCCGACACCCTGACTATGTCCGCGAGGTGCTGATTGCTCAACGCGCCAGCTTCACCACTAGCCCGCTGCGCGCCAAGCTGAACTCAGTCATCGGTGAGGGCCTGTTGACTTCGCGCGGCGATCTGCACGCGCGCCAGCAGCGCCTGATGCTGCCCGTGTTCCGGAAGTCGCGCATAGAGGCCTATGCCGGCCAGATGGCCGAGCTGTCGTGCCAGGCGCGCGATCAGTGGCAATCCGGTGCCACCATCGACATCGCAGGCGAAACGATGAGGCTCACCATGCTCATCGCCGCCAGGGCGCTGTTCGATCACGACATTGAAGAGGATACGCAGGAGCTGTCGCACAATATCGACATCCTGCTCGAATTCTTCACCCGGCTGTCGTCGCCGTTTCTGCAGCTTTCCCTGCGGTTGCCGCTGCCCTCGACCTTGCGTTTCAAGAGGGCGGTGCACCACCTGGACGTGGTCATCTACCGCATGATCCAGCGGCGCAGGAGTGCCGGGAACGCCGGCGAGGATCTGCTCTCCCTGCTGATGCAGGCGAAGGACGACGAGACCAACGTCCAGATGACGGAAAAGCAGCTGCGCGACGAGGTGCTGACGCTGCTCGTCGCCGGGCTAGAAACTACCGCCAACGTGCTTGCCTGGACCTTTTATCTCCTCGCGCAGCAGCCCGATGCGGACCAACGCATGCATGACGAGGCGAAAGCGGTCCTGGGCGCGCGGACCGCTTTCGAGGCGGCAGATCTGGACCGGCTGACCTATACGCGCAGGGTCATGCAGGAAGGTTTGCGCCTGTATCCGCCGGGCTGGTTCATCGGCCGCCAGGCGCAGGCCGACGTGAAACTCGGCGGCTACACGGTCCCCAGGGGCGCGATGGTGATGGTGAGTCCCTACGTTACGCATCGCGACGGGCGTTTTTTCGACGAGCCGGAGCGTTTCAAACCGGAGCGCTGGGAGGGGGATTTGCAGAACCGTCTGCCGCGCGGCGCCTATTTTCCGTTCAGCGCGGGAGACCGCCATTGCATCGGAGAGGGATTCGCCTGGCAGGAGGTGCTGTTGACGCTCGCCACGCTGGCCGCGCGCTGGAAGTTTGAACTGG
>CAZPNH010000468.1:0-2837 GCA_964587635.1 uncultured Bordetella sp. | reverse complement strand
GGTAGGCGAGCAGCCAGCCGAAGGCATTGGCCGCGCCGATGGTGATGAGCGGCAGGGAAAATATCAGGCCCGCCAGGCAGAAGTCGTACGGCAGCTTCCAGATGTGCTTCGGGTTGTAGGTCGGGATAATGACCAGCAGGATCCACACCACCGCCACCACGCCGGCTTCGGTGGGCGTGAACCAGCCGGTCAGGATGCCGCCGAGCAGGATCAGCGGGATCATGAGCGGCAGCGCCGCATCCTTCGCCGCGCGCGCCACGACTGTCAGCGGCGCGCGCGTGCGGCGCGTGCCCGGCGGGCCGAAAAAATAGCAGTAAATCATCAGGCCGAAGCCGATCATGAAGCCCGGCACGATGCCCGCCATGAACAGGCCCGCGATCGAAACATTGCCGACCGCGCCGTAGACGACGGCGGTGATGCTGGGCGGCACGAGCGCGGCGATGGTCGAGGCCGCGGCGATGATGGCGGCGATGAACGGGCCGCTGTAGCCCTCCTTTTTCATCGGCGGGCCGAGCGCCCGGCTCATCACGGCCACGTCGGCGGTGGTCGATCCCGACATCTCGGAAAAGAACATGCTGAAGACGGTGACCACCTGCGACAGGCCGCCGCGCACGTGGCCGACCAGGGCCAGCGACAGATTGGCGATGCGCCCGACGACGTTGGCCGAACTCATGAGCTCGCCGACCAGGAGAAAGAACGGAATGGCGAGCAGGGCTTCGTTGTCCATGCCGTCGAAGACCTTCTGCAGGATCGCCGCGAGCGAGACGTCCGCCAGCACCGCACCGATGAAAACGCCGGCCATGAGCGCGAACGGCACCGGCACGCCGAGATAGCCGAAGGTCAGGAAACAGATCGTCATGAGCGTAAGGATGACCGGCGGACTCATGTCGGCCCTCCCGGCCCGGGCACCTCAAATGCGCCTGTGGCTTCGGCTTCTTCGGGTTCGTCATGCTCGAAGCCGTTGCGCCAGCCGTTGACGATCTGCTCGACGGTGAACAGGGCGATCAGCACGCCGGCCAGCGGAATCGCCGCATACAGCGAGGCGATCGGCGTGTTCGACGGCAGCCGGAAACTGCCGAAGCCGCGCATGAAGTTCAGGTAGCCGAAATAGATCATGCACAGGGCGACCGAGAGCACGACGGCGCGGATGACCAGCTCAGCCGCGACGCGCAGCCGCCCGTGCAGCGATTCGGAAACCGCGGTCAGGTACAGGTGGTCGTTGCGCCGCGTCGCCACGGCAAAGCCGATGAAGATGCCGTAGATGAACAGCGTGGAGGTGACTTCCTGCAGCCACAGCCAAGGCCGGCCGATGGTGCGCGTGAAGATATCCAGGCACACCGACACGGAGAAGCCGAACAGGGTCAGCCCGCAGGCGACCATGAGGACCAGTTCGAGCCGGTCGAGCCAGCGCCATTTCAGGTGGCGCTGGCGCCCCAGCACCAGCCTGTCGGCAATACCCACCTAGTTGATCGAGCGGATCAGGCTTTTGATCTTGTCGGCGTGCGGCCCGAGTTCCTTCGCCAGCTTGTCGAGATACGGGTCGGCGATCTTCTGGAATCCCGACTTGTCGACGTTGGGGACCACCTTGATGCCGATCGACTTGATCTTCGCCAGCGCCTGGTTCTCGAGTTCGAAGGCCTTCGGCGGCTCCATGGTGCTCACATCCCGGCCGGCCGCGAGCACCCATTTCTTCTGGTCGGCGTTCAGGCTTTGCCACAGCTTGTCGCTGATCCACAGGATCGCATTGTTCGCCTCGTGCTCGGAGATGGAGAGCACCGGCGCCACCTCGTAGTGCTTGTTGACGAGATAGACGTTGATCGAGTTCTCGGCAAAATCGACCACGCCGGTCTGCAGGGACGTATAGACGCTGCCGAACGGCATGTGCACGGTCTGCGCGCCGTAGGCCGGGAACATGGTGTCCTCGGTCGCATTCGCCTGTACGCGCACCTTGAGGCCCTTGAGATCGGCGAGGTTGCGGATCTCCTTCTTGCCGTACAGATTGCGCACGCCCTGCGTGCCGAGCCCGATCACGTGGATCCCCTGTGTCGTCTGGTCGATCATGTCGCGGATCGCCTCGAACACCTTCTCGTCGCCGAGCGACTTGATGACGTGGTCGGGCGAGCGGAACAGGAAATGCAGCGACATCACGCCGGCCTGCGGCGAGATGGTCGAGGTATTGGCGGAGGAAACGATGGCGAAATCGAGGTCGCCCGACTTCACCAGCTGCAGGAGCTGCGCCTCCTGGCCGAGCTGCGCGCCCGGATACTGGTCGACCAGCATCTTGCCGCCGCTCAGTTCCTTCAGCTTGGCGGAAAACAGATCGTAGGCGACGCTGTAGCCGGTGTTGAGCTGCTGATCGTGCGCGAAACGGTAGTGCTTTTCCTGGGCGCCGGCGCCAAACGCCAGCGCGAAGCCCACGCCGGCCAGAATGCTCCTGCCGATGATATGCATCGTTCCCTCCTCCGAGGATGCTGAATTGTGCGGCGCAAGATGCACCGCACGGGAATTCTACATGCTGCGCCGGTACTGTCCCCCGACGTCGAAGAGGGCGTGCGTGATCTGCCCTAGCGAGCACACTCGAACCGCGTCCATCAGCACCGCGAACACGTTGTCGTTGCGCACCACCGCCTGGCGCAGGCGCTCGAGCATGGCGGCGGCTTCCGCCGAATGCTCGCGGTGGAATTCGCGCAGGCGCTTCAACTGCGACTGCTTTTCCTCTTCGCTCGAGCGGATCAGCTCGATTTTCTGCGGCGTCGGGTCGGCATTCGGGTTGCGGTAAGCGTTGACGCCGACGATCGGGTAGGAGCCGTCGTGCTTCTTGTGCTCGTAGTACATCG
>CAZPNH010000467.1:0-2856 GCA_964587635.1 uncultured Bordetella sp. | reverse complement strand
CCTCCCTGGGCCGGAAAATGGCGAAGCGGCCATAGAGCGTTTCGCTGGCGAGGATCAGGATGAAGGCCATCCCCTGCAGCACGAACACGGTGGCGTCGGGCATGTCGAGCCGGCGCTGCAGCATGCCGCCGCTGGCCGAGATGCCGCCGAGCAGCATCGCCACCGGGATGATGGCGAGCGGATTCTGGCGCGCGATGAACGCCACCAGGATTCCCGTGTAGCCGTAGCCGGCGATGAGCGAAGCGTTGGCGTTGCCGTGCACCGCGGCGACTTCCGCCGCGCCGGCCAGGCCCGAGGCCGCGCCGCCGAGAAAGCAGGCGAGCAGCACCAGCTTGCCTACCGGCAGGCCGGCCAGCCGCGCGGCGCGCGCGTTGCCGCCCACGATGCGCAGGGAGAATCCCCAGGTCGTGTGGTACACGAGCACGTACATGGCGACGCAGAAAATGATGCCGAAGCCCAGGCCCCAGTGCACGTCGAGGCCGGGGAAATTGCCGAGCATGTTCGCCGTGCCGATGGGATGGGTGGACGGTTTGTTCAGGCTGGCGGGATCGCGCAGCAGGCCTTCGACGAAATGGTTGAACAGCGCGATGGCGATGTAGGTGAGCAGCAGGCTGGCAATGGTCTCGTTGACGCCGCGGTACTGCCGCAGCGCGCCGGCGAAGCCGACCCAGACGCCGCCCACCAGCAGCCCGGCCGCCACCATGCAGGTCTTCACCAGCAGCGGGGCGGCGCCGTCCATCGCGTGGCCGGCGATCGCGGCCGCGAGGCCGCCCAGCACCAGGGCGCCCTCGGCGCCGATCACCATGAGGCCGGCCTGCGCGGGCAGCGCCACGCACAGCGCCGTGAGGATCAGCGGCGCCGCGCGCGACAGCGTGTTCTGCCAGGAAAAGGAACTGGCGAACGCGCCCTTGTAGATCAGCCCGTAGACCTCCAGCGGGCTCTGGCCGAGGACCGCGACGAACAGGCCGAACAGCAGCATCGCCGCCAGCAGCGCCCCGATCGGGATCAGCAGCGCCTCGGCCGAGGGGCCGAGGTTGGCGGCGCGCGCGTGCGCCATTCAGCCGCGCTCAGATCTTGCCGACCACACCCTCGACCAGATAGTTCATCTGCTCGAGCACCGGATCGGTCTGCTTGAGGGACGTGCCGGCGGCGATCACTTCCTTGCCGGTGTTGTCCTTGAGCGGGCCCTTGAAGATGACGTATTCGCCTTTCATCATCATCGCCTGGATGCCGTCGGCCTGCTTCTTGGCGGCGTCGGATACCGGCTTGCCGTAGGGCGACATCTTCACGTAGCCTTCCTTCATGCCGCCGCGCAGGAAATTCTTGAACGGCGCGCCGGACTGCGCGTCCTTGACGTGCGTCGTGTAGGGCGTGAGCCAGTTCCACTCGGCGCCGGTGAGGTAGCCCTTGGGCGCGAGCGCCGACTGGTTGGCGTGGTACCCGCAGGTGAAGATGCCGCGCTTCTCGGCGGTCTCGACGATGACCTTGGGGCTGTCCACGTGGCAGGTGACCACGTCCACGCCCTGGTCGACGAGGCTGTTGGTGGCCTCGGCTTCCTTGACCGGCAGCGACCAGTCGCCCGTGACGATGAGCTGGCAGGTGATTTTCGGGTCGACGCTGCGGGCGCCCATGAGGAAGGCGTTGCAGTTGCGCAGCACCTGCGGAATGGGCTTGGCGGCGATGAAGCCGATTTTCTTCGACTTGCTGGTGTGGCCGGCGATCACGCCGTTCAGGTACTGGCACTCGTCGATGTAGCCGAAGTAGCTGCCGGTGTTGGCCGGGTGCTTGCCCGCGGTCCACATGCCGCCGCAGTGCGCGAAGCGCACCTTCGGGTATTTGACGGCCATGGCCAGCATGTGCGGGTCGAAATAGCCGAAGGAGGTCGCGAAGATGAGCCCGGCGCCGTCCTGCTCGACCATCGAGCCCATCACCTTCTGCACGTCGGTGGTCTCGGCGACTTTTTCCTGCTCGATGACGGTGACGCCCGGCAGCTTCTTGATCTGCGCGGCGGCCTGCGCCTGCGCCTGGTTGTAGCCGTAGTCGTCGCGCGGCCCGACGTAGATCACGCCGACCACGAGCTTGCTCTGGCCCAGCGCGGGCCCGGCGACGAGGGAGGGAAGCGCGCCGGCCACGCCGGCGGCGCCGAGCGCCTTGAGCAGCTCGCGGCGTTTCTGGGAAGACAGGGGAGTGCTGGACATTGGTCGCTCCTATAGACTTGTATACAAGATGGTGTGCAAAGAACCCGCTCACTGCGATGCAAGGGCTATGCCATGAGCGCGGCCGCCCGGAGCGGGCTGATTTTCATTGGCAAACCGCGCGGCGCGGTGCCATCGACGCACCAACCTAGGACGTCGTCGCCGTTTCGGTGCATGAATATTGCGGAAATACGGCCGCGCCAGCGCCTCTTCCATGTGCACGCGGGGGTGGGCCGAATCTTGCTTTATCTGCATTACCGGCCTCACGGCGGTAGCGGGGGAAGAAAGAAAAGCGCTCGTGCCGTGAACCTACTTTCAACTTCTATAAAGGAGCACGCCATGAATGTCCGCCCCCTCAAACCGCTCGCCGTCGCCGCGGCCTTCGCCGCGCTCGGCGCGACGGCCCAGCCAGCGGCCGCCGCCGACTGGAGCGATACCTTCATCGGTTGGCGCTACGGCTCCGCGTTCCACGAACCGTTCGTGAACTCGGCGTCGGGCGGCTCGCAGAACATCTCGAAGAACATCTTCTCGCTGACGCACGCCAGCGGCTTCAAGTACGGCACCAACTTCTTCAACGTCGACATCCTTGAATCCAACAGCAAGGATCCGGCGGCCTGCCCGGGCTTTGCCTGCACCGGCCAGGCGCAGGAAGTCTATGTGG
>CAZPNH010000466.1:0-2864 GCA_964587635.1 uncultured Bordetella sp. | reverse complement strand
GCCGTGGAATTCCTCGGGCTCCCGCACCACGGATTCGAGGAAGTAGTCGCCGAACACCACGGTGCCCACCAGCCAGCCCGCGCACACCGAGGGAATCGCCAGCAGCACCAGCGGCGCGGTCACCACCGCGGGCGATTCGTGCGGCGGGTGGGCCGGATCGAAACGCGGCTCGCCGTGGAAGGCCATGAACACCAGCCGGAAGGTGTAGGCGGCGGTGACGAACACGCAGGCCAGCACGCAGAAGTAGGCGAAGGCGGCGCCGGGCGTCTGCGAGAGCTTGGCCGCCTCGATGATCGCGTCCTTGGAGTAGAAGCCCGCCAGCGGCGGGATGCCGGCCGAGGCGATGGCGCCGATCAGCATCGTCCAGTAGGTCCAGGGCATGTACTTCTTGAGGCCGCCCATGCGGCGCATGTCCTGCTCGTGGTGCATGGCGATGATCACCGAGCCCGCAGCGAGGAACAGCACCGCCTTGAAGAAGGCGTGCGTCATGAGGTGGAACATCGCCGCCGGGTAGGCCGAGGCGCCCAGCGCCACGGTCATGTAGCCGAGCTGCGACAGCGTCGAATAGGCGACCACGCGCTTGATGTCGAACTGCGTCAGCGCCACGAGGCCCATGAACAGCGCCGTGATGGCGCCGATCACCAGCACCACCGAGCGCGCGGTCGCGGACAGTTCGAACAGCGGCGACATGCGCGACACCATGAAGATGCCGGCGGTCACCATGGTGGCGGCGTGGATCAGCGCCGAGATCGGCGTGGGGCCTTCCATCGAGTCCGGCAACCAGACGTGCAGCGGGAACTGCGCGCTCTTGCCCATGGCGCCGACGAACAGCAGGATGCAGATCAGGCTGATGTCGAGCGGATTGGCGATCGCCCTGGAAAAGACGGCCGCGTAGTCCAGCGTGCCGTAATGCGCGAGGATCAGCGCGATGCCCAGCAGGAAGCCGAAATCGCCGACGCGGTTCACCAGGAAGGCCTTCATATTGGCGTAGATCGCGGTCGGCCGCGTGTACCAGAAGCCGATCAGCAGGTAGGACACCAGGCCCACCGCCTCCCAGCCGAAGAACAGCTGCAGGAAGTTGTTGGCCATCACCAGCATCAGCATCGAGAAGGTGAACAGCGAGATGTAGGCGAAGAAGCGCTGGTAGCCCGGATCGTCGGCCATGTAGCCGATGGTGTAGACGTGCACCATCAGCGACACGAAGGTCACCACCACCATCATAAGCACGGTGAGCCGGTCGATGAGGAAGCCGATCTCCAGCTTCGTGTCGCCGATCGTGGCCCAGGTGTAGATGGGGCCGTTCCAGGTATTGCCGTGCAGCACGTCTGCGAAGATGTAGGCGGAAACCAGGAAGGAAACCAGTACGCCCAGGATCGTGACGCGGTGCGCCCAGGCGCGGCCGATGGCGTTGCCGAACAGGCCGGCCACAATCGCCCCCGCGAGCGGTGCGAGAGGCACCACCAGATAAAGACTTTTCATCATCCCTTCAGAGAATCCAGGTCTTCTACGTTGATCGTATTCAGATTGCGGAACAGCACGACGAGGATCGCCAGCCCGATCGCCGATTCCGCCGCGGCGACCGTGAGGATGAAGAACACGAAGATCTGCCCCGAAGGATCGCCGAGGAAGTGCGAGAAGGCGACGAAGTTCAGGTTGACCGCGAGCAGCATGAGCTCGATCGCCATCAACAGCACGATCAGGTTCTTGCGGTTGAGGAAGATGCCGATCACCGCGATGGCGAACAGGATCGCGCCCAGCACGAGGTAATGCGACAGCGTCAGCGAAAGCGTGAGCAGCAGCATCAGCCGTCCTTCTCCGCCGGCATGCTGACCAGCCGCACGCGCTCCTCGCGCCGCGCCCTCACCTGCTGCGAGGGATCCTGGCCGCGCGAGTCCTTGCGCCGCCGCAGCGTGAGCGCGATGGCCGCGATGATCGCCACCAGCAGCATCACCGCCGCCAGCTCGAAGGCGTACGCATAGCTGGTGTAGATCAGCCGGCCCAGCTCCTTGGTATTGCTGTAGTCGGCCGGGAAGGCCTTGGGCGGCAGCACCAGGCCGAACCAGCGCCCGTACAGCACCGCCCCCATCTCGAAGGCCATGAGCACGCCCACCGCGGCGCCCAGCGGCAGGTAGCGCCAGAAGCCCTCGCGCAGCTGCTCGAGGTTGATGTCGAGCATCATCACCACGAACAGGAACAGCACCATGACCGCGCCGACATACACCAGCACGAGGACGATGGCGAGAAACTCGGCGCGCAGCAGCAGCCAGATGGCCGAGGCGGTGAAGAACGAGAGCACCAGGAACAGCGCCGAGTGCACGGGGTTGCGCGCCGTGATGACGCAGATCGCCGACACCAGCAGGATGGCGGCGAAAACGTAGAAGACGAAAGCCTCGAACATGGTCAGCGGTAGCGCGCGTCGGCCGCGCGGTCCGCGGCGATGGTTTCTTCGTAACGGTCGCCCACCGCCAGCAGCATCGGCTTGGTGTAGTACAGGTCGCCGCGCTTCTCGCCGTGGTACTCGATGACGCGCGTCTCGACGATCGCGTCCACCGGGCAGGCCTCCTCGCAGAAGCCGCAGAATATGCACTTGGTCAGGTCGATGTCGTAGCGCGTGGTGCGGCGCGTGCCGTCGCCGCGCGATTCCGACTCGATGTGGATCGCGACCGCCGGGCACACCGCCTCGCACAGCTTGCAGGCGATGCAGCGCTCTTCGCCGTTCGGGTAGCGGCGCAGCGCGTGCAGGCCGCGGAAGCGCGGGCTCATCGGCGTCTTTTCCTCCGGGAACTGCACGGTGATCTTGCGCGCGAAGACGTGCCTGCCCGTCAGCGCGAGGCCCCTGAAAAGCTCGATCAGCAGGAAAGACC
>CAZPNH010000465.1:0-2868 GCA_964587635.1 uncultured Bordetella sp. | reverse complement strand
AGCCGCTCGTTTTTCCAAATCGTCGGCCTCACCGAAGCGGCGGCCCGGGAGGCATTGCAGTCGGCGCTCGCGCGCTAGGCGTCGGAAACGGCTGCAAGGCAGGCCGCGGAAGCGCGTGCCGCGGCGGAATCCGAAGCGGCGCGCCTGGCCGAATCGCGGCGCTTGGCCGAAGCGCTGGCCGACCGAGAGGCGCGTTCGCGCGAACAGCAGGAACGCGCCACGCTCGAGCAGGAGCAGGCGCGGCTCGCGGCGTTGAGCGCGGCCGCGGCGCTGGCCGCGGAGCGCGCGCGGGCCGAGGAGGGCGCGGCGCAACTCGCCGCCGCCCGCGCCGACGCGGCGCGGCAGGCCGCGGACCTGGCGGACAGGAAGCGGGCGGACGAGCAGGCGGCCGAGCGCGGCGCGGGAGCGCGCGCCGAGGCGGAGGCGGCCGCGCTGGCCGAAGGCAGGCGGCAGGCGCAGGCGGAGGAAGAAGCGAAGCGCGCCGCGCAGGCGCGCGCCGACGCGGAGGCGGAAGCGCTGCGGGATGCGCGCGAGCGCGAGGCGGAAGCGGAGAAGGCGCTGGCCGACGCCGCGGCGCGCACCGCGATCGAGATGGAGGCGCTCAAGCACGCGCGCGACCGCGAGGCGGCGCAGGCGGCCGCGCGGCGCGCGGCGGAGCAGCGCGCCGCGGCGGATGCGGAAACCGCGCGGCTCGCGGACGAGCGCAGGAAAATCGAACGGCGCGCGCAGCCGTCCACGGGAAATGGCGTGCGGCTGGCGATCGGCGCGGCGCTGGCGCTGTGCCTCGCCGCCGGCGCCGCGTTCTTCCGGCCGGAACCGCAACCCGCGCCGCGGGCCGGGTTCGAGCTGAAGCTCGATCGCAACCTGGAAGGCTTCGCGCAGCGCCTGAAAGAAAGACGGTGATCGTCGACCTGCGCTCGGACACGGTGACGCGCCCGTCGGCGGGCATGCGGCTCGCGATGGCCGGCGCCGAGCTCGGCGACGACGTGTTCGGCGACGATCCGACCGTCAACCGGCTGCAGGCGCGCGCCGCGGACATGCTGGGCTTCGGGCAGGCGCTGTTCTTTCCCAGCGGCACGCAGTCCAACCTGGCCGCGCTCATGAGCCACTGCGGGCGCGGCGACGAATACCTGGTCGGGCAGGAAGCCCACACCTATCGCTTCGAAGCGGGCGGCGGCGCGGTGCTGGGCTCCATCCAGCCCCAGCCGCTCGCCAACCGCGCCGACGGCACGCTCGACCTCGCCGAGGTCGAGGCCGCGGTCAAGCCGGACGATCCGCACTTCGCGCGCACGCGGCTGCTCGCCCTGGAGAACACGATCGGGGGAAAGGTGTTGCAAAAGAAATACCTTTCAGAAGCGATCGAGTTGGCACATAGGAGAAATCTCTCCACCCATCTTGATGGTGCCCGGATCTTCAATGCCGCGGTGAAGCTGGGGGTGCCCGCAGCGGAGTTGTGCCGGGGATTCGATTCGGTTTCCGTCTGCCTTTCGAAAGGCCTGGGTGCGCCCGCCGGCACGCTGCTGCTGGGCAACGAGGACTTCATCAGGCGCGCGCGGCGCGCGCGCAAAATCCTCGGCGGCGCGATGCGGCAGTCGGGGCTCATCGCGGCGGCGGGGCTCTACGCGCTGGAGAACAACGTCGAGCGGCTCGCCGAAGACCATGCCAACGCCGAGCGCCTGGCGCAGGGATTGCGCGATTCAGGCTACGAGGTCGAGGGCCCGCATACCAACATGGTGTTCGTGAAGGTGCCGGCGGGACTCACCGACCACCTGATCAAGAACGAGATCCTGGTGCTCGCGGGGCCGCGGCTGCGGCTGGTGACGCACCTCGACGTGGACCGCGCGGCGATCGAGCGCACGCTGGCCGCGGTGCGCGCCTACGCCGGAAGGAAGACCGCCTAGAACAGGTGGATCGCGGCCGGGAACCAGAAACCGATCACGCAGAACACCACGCCCAGCACGCCCAGCGTCGCCGCGGTCCAGACGAGCGCGGGCATGGCGGTGATGATCGACGCCGAGGCGAGCACGATGGCGATCTGCACCGCCGCCGAAGAAGTCTCGTAATGGTGATAGGCGGCCTGCGCCAGGTCGCGCTTCGCTTCGGCGGCTTTGGCGCGCGTCTCGAGCTGGTCGCGGCCCTCGCCGGTCTCGGGCTCGTTCTGGTAGCGCTCCGCCGTTTTCTTCCAATCCGCGATCTGCGCCCGGGCTTTTTCGTTGTCGGCGAGCAGCGCGAGCTGTTCCGCGGCGATGCGCAGCGTCGTGCGCCGGATGGTCTTCGACTGGTAGAACGCCCAGAGGTTGGAGGCCTCGATGTTGTAGCTGAGCGCCGCCGTCTGCGCCGATTTGCCGAGCGTTTCCGCGAACGCCAGCACCAGCGCCAGCACCGAAATCAGCAGTGCGATGCCCTTGTTGCCGCCCGCATCGGCGTGTCCGTGTCCGCCCGACATGATGTTCCTCCCCGGCGGCGATTTTATCCGGGAACGGTACACTAGGTCATGCTCATGGCGCGCCCCGCGGTCCGCTCGCTCGCCGCCTCGAAAATCCGCGAGCTGTTCAATTCCGGCGTCGGCCGCGCCGACATCCTGCCGTTCTGGGTCGGCGAGCCCGACGAACCGACGCCGGAATTCATCCGCCAGGCCGGCATGGATTCGATCGCCGCCGGCGAAACCTTCTACACGCACAACCTGGGCATCCCGGAAATCCGCGAGGCGCTTTCCGTCTACCTCGGTGGCTTGCACGAGGGATTTCAATCCCAGGAGGTTGCGGTGACGAGTGCCGGCGTCAATGCCCTCATGCTCGCCACGCAGTTGCTGGTTTCGCCCGGCGAGCGCGTCGTCGAAGTGGTGCCGCTGTGGCCCAACCTGCAGGA